>PKVZ01000205.1:0-1320 GCA_003131635.1 Acidobacteriaceae bacterium | reverse complement strand
CGACCTCATCGTCGTCCACGATGAGACCGACAAAGTCCTGCGCGTGAACCGCTCGCTGGCTGCCATGATTGGCGTCGCTCCCGGGGAACTGATCGGCGTCAACATGCGCGCCCTTCTCGCCCTCACCACTGAATCCACACTTTATTCGTGCCCCTTTTGCCGTTCCATGGGCGAAAATACCGACGAATACGTTCATCCCGCGCTCGACCGCACTTACCTCGTTTCAACTTCACGGGTTCACGGCGCCGCCGGCGAAGGTCTGCAAACCATCCACGTGCTGAAAGACATCAGCGACCGACGCGAAGCCGAGCGCCGCTATCGCGAATTGTTTGACAACATTCAGGAAGGCTTGTTTTTCAGCACCCCGGAAGGCCGCTTCATCGAAGTCAACGACGCACTGGTGGCCATGTTGGGATATGCCAGCCGCGAAGAACTTCTGCAGGTGGATATCCCCACCCAGGTCTATTTCTCCCCCGATCAGCGCCTGCTCCACAGCCAGGCTATGGAAGAGCACGGCCACATGCGGAACTTCGAGGCCACGCTTCGCCGCAAAAACGGCTCTCCCATCTACGTCCTCATCAACGCCTTCGGCATGTACGATAGTCTCGGTCGACTGGTACAAATTCGCGGCCTGATGCTCGATGTAACCGGCCTGCACACCTATCAGTCGGAATTGCAACGCGAGCGCGACTTTTCCGGCAAAATCCTCAACAACACCCAAAGCCTCATCCTGGTCTCTGACACTGCAGGTCTCATCAGCTACGCCAACCGCCGCTGGTATGAAGCCGGTTTCGAACAGCGCGAACTCTTAGGCCGCCCTCTGCTCGAGTTGGCCGCTCCCGGCTACGTCCGCCCACTTTCGGACGCGCTGCAGACCATCCTGCGCGGCGGACAAGTCGACAATCTCGAACTGCAAATCATGCGCGGCAACGGCCATGCCGGACAGTTCTCCGTCAACCTCAGTCCTATGCGCGACGAGCAGAACAACATCAACAGCATCGTCGTCGTCATGACCGATATCACCGACTCCGCCGAACTTCGCGGCAAACTCGTCCACGCCGAAAAAATGGCCGCTGTCGGACAACTCGTCTCCGGCGTCGCCCACGAAGTCAACAATCCTTTAACTGCGATCCTTGGTTTCGCCGACTTGCTTCTCGATAATCCCGATCTTCCGGAAACTGCCCGCAAAGATCTCCGCGTCATCCTGCAGGAAGCGCAGCGCACCAAACAGATCGTGCAGAACTTGCTCAGCTTTGCCCGCCAGATGCCGCCGCAGCGCAACGCGGTGCAACTCAACCTGATTCTTCGCCGCACCATTCA
>PKVZ01000022.1 GCA_003131635.1 Acidobacteriaceae bacterium | reverse complement strand
GTGATCCAGGCTGAAAATATATTTCCGAATAAAGCCCTGAGGAGCGTGCGAATGAACCGTTGCCGCCGTCGCCATTACTGTTTCTCCGCCTCCCGTGCCGCCAGCCACTTATCGAAATCCTCCTGGCTGACCACGTGTACCATGCCGTGCATCTTGTAGTGTCCCAAGCCGCAGAGTTCGGCGCACGCGATCTCATACTCGCCAATCGCCGTCGGCTTGAAGTGCATGTGAATATTCAACCCCGGCACCGCGTCCTGCTTAAAGCGCAGCGAGGGCACAAAGAAGCTGTGAATCACATCCACTGCCCGCAGACTCACATCCACCTCGCGGTCAACCGGCAAATACATCGTGCCCGTGACCACATCATCCTTCGCCGCCGGATCGGATGTGTTCAGCCCCACCGCCGCTTCACCCCCAGCCGATGGATCCATCAGCTTCGGGCTCGTCGCTCCATACTTTCCATCCGGCCCCGGATAGCGGAAGTACCAGGCAAACTGCATCCCGGTCACCTCCACCTGCACCGCTCCCGGCCCCGCCTGATCAAAGCGCTGGCTTGCCCAAACCCGGCTTCCCATCAGATTCAATCCGACGAACAGAATCGTAGTCAGCACCGTCCAGACGATTTCAAGATTGGTATTGCCGTGCGAATACTGCACCGGAGGTGAGTTCGGCTGTTGCCGGTATCGCCAAACGATGTACCCCAGAGAAAGTTGTGCCGCTAGAAAAATAATTCCCATCAGCACAAAAGTAAGAGCAAGTTGTCCATCAATGAAGTGCGCCGCTTCCGCAGCTCCAGGCGGCAACCACCAGGTCTTGGCGACAAAGAAGTACGTGCTGGCTAGTGTGATCAGCCAGATTAAAGCCATTAACGCAAGGCCCATTCCCCAGTCCCTCCCCCAAGAAACCACGCGAGACGTTTACCCCACGGCCCGTTACCGCGCCCCACAGCGCAAAGCAACAGTCGGCGGCGAGTTTACCACAGCTGCCTGAGTAAAAAACAAGCGACTTGCACCAGAATAAAAAAATNNGCGCAGCGAGGGACCTTGGTTTCACCCTGCAGCGCCGCAAATGCCCCCTGCAAAATTCCCCCACCCCGATCTATCCGCGCCAATCCGTGCAAATCCGTGGCCAACCCTCCTACTTCTCATTCCACTCCGGCACTCTGCCCGGCGTCCAAGGCGCGCCCGCGGCCTCCAAATCTTTTTCCAGCTTGACCAAATCAACCTCAACCAAAGTGCGAAGTTTCCCCAGTTGCTCGCTGAACTCCGCCGCCGCAATGTTGTAATCCTCAACATGCCCCTGTGTCGGCTTGGCTAGCGAGAACCTCTCGCCCTCCATAATCGCTTCGATCCGGTCATTGATCGACGACGCCACCGGCTCATTCCGCTTCTGCATTTCGCGATCCCCGCTCAGCGCTCGCAGGATCATCCGATCATTCTGCTCGATCACATCCGCCGCCGCGTCCAATTGTTTTTCCGCCGCCGGAGTATCCCGCAGAGCTTCGCGGATCGCCTTCAGCCGATCCTGAACTTCATGCCCGGTGCGAATAGCCCCTGAGACCGCCCGGTAAAGCCTCGCCACCTTGCGATGAAACTCCTCGCGTGCCGCCAGATCCCCCGCATTCAACGACCCCTGCCCCTCTGTCACGACTTTGAAATTCTGCGCCGCACCCAGTTCCGTCACCGCTCCATCGGCTTTCTCGAAGCATCGCACCGAGTAAGCCCCCGGCAGCACCAGGATTCCCCTCGACGAAGCCGGCGGAAAATCTTCTTCATCGTCCTCATGCTCGCGCAGCGCAACCACCGGATATCGCAAATCCCACGCCGTCCGCTGAAATCCCGCCTCAATGCTTCCTTCCACCCGCCGAATCGGCGCGCCCGATTCGTCGTAAACCATAAAGTAAACCTCCGGCTTCCTCTCTTCCGCCTCCGCCCGCAACTCATCATTCGAGGGATAAGGCAGCGTCTGATTTTTCTTCGCCGCATCTTTCTCCGCTTCCTGCCGCTTCTCCTTTTTCGTCTTCAGCTTCTCCGTAAGATAAGCCGTGAACACCGCACCATACGCAGGATTCTCCGCCGTATAAAACGCGTCCCCCTGAAATCCCTTCCTCGGCCCGCCCAGCGGATGCCGCTCGATATACAGCAACGCATCCTTCACCGCAAACGTCGCCGCCAACTGCTCCACGGATTCCGCCTTCATCTGCCGCAGCGCCGAAATATCGTCGAGCACGTAAAACCCGCGCCCAAACGTCGCAATCACCAGATCCCCCTCCCGCGCCTGCTCCACCATATCTCGCACCGCAATCGTCGGCAGCCCGCCCTTCAACTGCACCCAGTGCGCTCCACCATCGATCGTGAAAAAAGCCCCAAACTCCGTCCCCGCAAACAACAGATTCGCATTCACCGCGTCTTCCGCAAACCCCAGTACCGGACCATTCTCCGGCAAATTCCCCGCAATCGAAGTCCAGGTCTTCCCCACGTCAGCAGACTTCAACAAGTAAGGCTTGAAGTCCTCATTCTTATGATTATCGAACGCCGCATACACAACATTCGCATCATGCTGCGAAGCCGCCAACCGGCTCACATAAGTTTTCTCAGGAACTCCGGCAAACGTCTCATATTTAGTCCAATTGCCTCCGCCATCCGAAGTCACCTGGATCAACCCATCGTCGGTTCCAACAAAAATCAATCCTTCTTTTTTCGGCGACTCCGCCAGCGCCACAATGTTTCCGTAAAACGACGTCGATGCATTCTTCGCCACCGCGTCCGCATTCCACACCTTCCCCATCACCGGCAATTTATTTCGATCAATCTGCCGCGATAAATCCCCGCTGATCGCCTTCCACGTATCCCCGCGGTCATCGCTGCGAAATAATTTATTCGCCGCAAAATACAACCGCGTATGCGAATGCGGCGAGATAATTATCGGCGAATCCCAATTCCACCGCAGCGCAGCTTCTCCCTTACCCTCCTGCGGCTGCAGCACCAACTCCTGCCCCGTCGGCTTGTCGTAACGCACCAGCACCCCATACTGCGACTCCGAATAAATGGTGTTCGCGTCCACCGGATCAACCACCGACCGGAATCCGTCTCCGCCCGTAGTCACGAACCAATCCGAATTCATAATCCCGTTGACGTTCCGCGTGCGCGTCGGCCCGCACCACGAAAAATTGTCCTGCGTCCCTCCGCACGCGTTATAGAAGGGAACCGCATTGTCCACCGCCACATCGTAAAACTGCACCGTCGGCAGATTCGCCTTGAACTCCCAGTTCTTTGCGTCATCCCAGGTCTCATACATCCCGCCATCCGAGCCCAGCAGCCAATGCTTCGTATCGTCGGGATCGATCCAGATTGCGTGATTGTCCCCGTGATGATTCGTCTCCTCCACCTTATGCAAAGTCTTCCCGCCATCCAGCGATTCCCGCAAACTCACATTCATCACAAAAATGCGGTCCACATTCTTCGGATCGGCAATCACCCGCGCGTAATACATCGCCCCCGCATCGAATTCGTTCTTCCGCTCCCAGGTCGCGCCCCGATCATTCGATCGAAAAATTCCACCCTTGCCATCCGCCGCTTCAATCGTGGCATACACCACATTCGGATCAGCCGCCGATACCGCCAGTCCAATCCTTCCCATATCGACCGTGGGTAATCCCGATTTCAATTTGTTCCACGTCGCTCCCGCGTCGGTCGATTTATAAATCGCGCTCTCCGGCCCGCCATCGATCAGCGTAAAAACATGCCGCCGCCGCTGATAAGCCGCCGCATAAACAATGTCCGGATTCGACGGATCAATCGCCACATCCGCCACGCCCGTGTTCTCGCTGATGGTCAGCACCGCCTTCCAGTTTTTCCCGCCGTCCGTCGTCTTATAAAGTCCGCGGTCGCCGCCCGGCCCCCAGAGCGGCCCCTCCGCCGCTACATAAATAACCTTCGAGTCCCGCGGATCAACCACCACCCGCCCAATATGCTCCGACTTCTTCAGCCCCAAATTCTGCCAGTCCTTCCCGCCATCGTCCGACCGGTAAATCCCATCGCCATAATCCACGCTGCGCTGCGAGTTGCTCTCACCCGCCCCCACCCACACCACCGCCGGATCATTCGGATCGAGCGTCACCCATCCAATCGAATACGACGCCTCCTTATCGAACACCGGAGTCCACGTCGTCCCGTCATTCACCGTCTTCCACACCCCGCCCGAGGCCTCGCCCACGTAATACTCGAACTTGTTCTTCGGATTCACCGCAATCGCCATCACCCTCCCCGAAGCCACCGCCGGCCCAATCGAGCGAAACTTCAGCCCGGCAAAAGTCTCGGCGTTCATGCCGGGCTTTTTCTCTTCGTCTTTGTCTTTTTTCTCCGAGGCAGGCGCTTCCTTCTTGTCATCCTTCTTCTGATCTTTCTTTTGATTTTTCTTAGCCGCAGGCGCAGGCACAGCCGTCTGGTCCGCATCCTTATCCTGCGCGGATGCAGCGAAGCCAATCAGCAGAAAGGCAAGGAGGAAGGTCAGGCAGACTGTGACGGAAGGATGACCTTGGGTGGCGCAGCGCTTCAGCGCTGCGGTCAATTCTTCCTTGTTAAACAGGGCTTTAGCCCCCGAGGCACTCACCTCAAAATATTCAGCAGTCTGTCGATTTGATTTCACGAAGGGCTCCAATCTAAAGTTTTCCAAAACCGATATGTATACATGATTCCGCTCAGAGATAGAAGCACGATCTCTATTCAGTGTCATTTTGAGCGGAGGTTGTGCTTCGCGAATGCGAAGCACAACCGTAGTCGAAAGATCCCTTGCACCACCTCGCAACCGTAAGTCGAAAAGGCTTGTGCGGGAAGCGGGCCTTTGCAACGTCACCCCTAACGCTCAATCTCGCGATAGAATCCCTCCATGCCCGGCAAGCCCCAAGGCCACGAAACCCACTACATGAAGCTCCAGAAAAACCACTGCTTCGTCTGCGGCATGGATAACCCCGAAGGCATGCGCCTCAAATTCATCCTCGACGAAGAACGCCAAACTTTCGTCTGCCATTTCCGCCTCGGCAAACGCTACACCGGACCGCCCGGCCACTGCCACGGAGGCATCATCGCCACCATCCTCGACGACGCCATGGGCAAGGTCAACAAACTCCATCACGTCGTCGCCCTCACCCGCGAGATGACCGTCGAATACCTGAAACCCGTTCCTCTTCACAAACCCCTCCGCGTAGAAGGCCGCGAAGAAAAAGTGCAAGGACGCACCCACGTCAACACCGCCGAAATCCTCAACGACAAAGACGAAGTCCTCGCCCGCAGCCGCGGCATCTTCATCGCCATCGATCCGGAGAAAATGTTCGC
>PKVZ01000287.1:10220-12097 GCA_003131635.1 Acidobacteriaceae bacterium | reverse complement strand
CCGACGATGAGGAGTTGGCCGATCTGCGTGCGAAGATCCGGATTAGCTCTTGTTGGCACTCTCTCGATTTTCACTTTACTTTTGCCGCAAGCTTCTCACAGAGGTCGTGCATCTTAGGATCACTCGTGAGGCGGTCGGCTATCCGGCACTCCTCCAGGGCCCCCCGCGGGTCGGATCCCATCAACAGTGTAACCAACCAGATGTGCGGAACGGGCCAGGTTGGCTCTAGTTTGGCCGCCTCACGTAGCTCCGACAAGGCTGCTTGTCTGTCCTGTTGTTTCCCAAGGCTGATTGCGAGATTGTAATGTGCCTGCGCGTCGTTGGGTCGGAGTCGGATCGATTCTCTGTACTCGGCGATCGCGGCGTTCGTCTGACCACTGTCGTCGAGCGCGCTGGCCAAATTCATGTGTGATTCTGCATTCGATGGATCGGCTCTTATGGCCTCACGATATTCGGCTATCGCAGACTTCAAGTCTTTTTTCTGGTAGAAGAGATTGCCAAGACTGGTGTGAGCATGGGCCTGTCTGGGATTTAGCTTAAGAGATTCCCGGTATTCGTTTTCCGCGGCCGCGGTGTCTCCTGTATTTTTCAGTACGATACCCAGGTTATTGTGAAAGTCAGGGTCAGAAGGATTGATCCGCAGGGCCTGCCGGTACTGAACGATTGCACTCTGGTAGTCTTGCTTCGCGGCAAGCAGGTTGGCCAAATTGTAATGTGAGTCGGCGTGATCGGGATTGTCTTTGATTGCTTGTTCATATTCCTCAATCGCCTTGTCTGCCTCGCCTCTTTTCTCGAACCCCAGCGCCGCCTGGAAGTGAGGGTCCACGCCAGGCGGAGGATTATCTGTCTGCGCGTTCGCCCAAACGGTAATCGCAAAAATCAACACCGTGCAAGCATAGGGTGTTCTCACAGTCACGCCTCCAATTCTGCCGAGCGACTTTGACCTATAAACGGTCTTCTGACTCGATCTCAGTCGATCTGCCTCTTCAGTTCCGCTAGCAAATTCAGCGCTTCCAACGGCGTCAGCCGGTTTAAGTCTACTTCGCGTAGTTTCTCCAGAATGGGCTGCGAGATCGGCGTAAAGATCGTCAACTGCGTGGGCGGAGGTGAGGCTCCCGGCGAGAGATGACCGGTCAGTTCTCGTTCCGCCGATTCGTGCTCGGCGAGCACTTCGCGGGCGCGCGTGATGACTTCGTTCGGCAGGCCTGCGAGTTTGGCGACTTCGATGCCGTAGCTACGGTCGGCTGCGCCGGGCTCAACTTTGCGCAGGAAGGCGATGCCGCCGCCGGTTTCTTTTACTGAGACGTGATAGTTCTTCACTCCTGAAAGTTGTTCGGCTAATTCTGTCAGTTCGAAATAGTGAGTGGCGAATAGAGTTTTGGCGCGCACGCGGGTGTAGAGATATTCGATAG
The DNA here is from genome assembly GCA_003131635.1 of Acidobacteriaceae bacterium. GTDB lineage: Bacteria > Acidobacteriota > Terriglobia > Terriglobales > Acidobacteriaceae > Sulfotelmatobacter. The sequence goes on along the minus strand of PKVZ01000287.1, from coordinate 10,685 downwards.
CAGCCCACGCAATCGCGAGGCCGTCGTAGGTGGAGGTGCCGCGGCCGACTTCGTCGAGCAGAATGAGCGAGCGCTCCGTGGCTGTGTGCAGAATTGCCGCCGTCTCCGTCATCTCAACCATAAAGGTGGAGCGGCCGCGCGCCAGATTATCGCTGGCGCCGATGCGGGTAAAGACGCGGTCGACGACGCTGACGCGCGCGGAGCGCGCGGGGACGAACGAGCCCATCTGGGCCAGGATCACGATGAGCGCGGTTTGCCGCAGGTAAGTGGACTTGCCGCCCATGTTCGGTCCGGTGAGCAGGAGAATCGTGTGCGTGGAGGAGTTGAGATAGAGACCATTGGGGACGAAGCGCTCGCTGCCTCCAGCCATTTCCTGTTGTTCGATGACGGGATGGCGGCCTTCGACGATTTCCAGGTCGCCAGCGGAGCCTTCGACAGGAGCAGCGAAATTTGGCCGGCAGTAAT
>PKVZ01000287.1:0-10173 GCA_003131635.1 Acidobacteriaceae bacterium | reverse complement strand
AAGATGGAATTGAATTTGACCTTGAGCGAACCGATGCCTGTGCGGCCGCGTTCGCGTTGCTCGATCTGGGCGAGCACTTGCTTGCTGTTGCGGGACAGTTCGCGCAATTCGTCGAGATCGCGGTCGAGGCCAGGCGCGATGACGCCGCCGTCGGCAAAGCTAAGCGGCGGCTCGGGGACGATCGTGTTGTCGATTCGGTCACGCAGATCGGCTAATTCATCGAGCAATCCGTGCAGAGTTTTCAGGCGGTCGGACGCTAAGCGCGAGGCAGCGGTTTTGATTGCCGGAATTTTCGCGAGCGAAGATGCAAGAGCCAGCACGTCGCGGGGATTAGCGGTTTCCAGGGTCACGCGGCTCAAGAGGCGTTCAAGATCCAGGACGCCATCGAGGGCGCGGCGCAGTTCTTCGCGCGCGATGGTTTCTTTTACGCCGGCTTCTACCGCGTCGAGGCGGGCGTTGATTTCGGCGAGATCGAGCGAGGGGCGCAGCAACCACGCCCGCAAGAGGCGCTTGCCCATGGGAGTGACCGCGGCATCGATGGAGCGAAACAGGGTGATGCCGGCATCGGTACCGGCGAACAACGGTTCAATCAGTTCCAGATTGCGGACCGTGACTGCGTCCAGCACCAGACAGTTCTGGCGCTCGTACCATCCGATGCGGTCGACATGATCGAGCGATCCGCGCTGAGTGGAGCGCACGTAGTAAAGAATCGCTCCGGCGGCCGCGGCGGCGGCGGTGCGGCCGGCAAGCCCGAATCCTTCGAGCGATAGAACTCCGAAATGATTTTCGAGCAGCGGAATGGCATGATCGGGGGCGAAGATCCAATCGTCGAGGGGAGTCTCCGTGCAGGTTGCACCGGATGCGCGGGGCTGCGGGGATGGAGAACGTTGCGTTCTGGCGTCGAACAGCGGGGCGGCCGATCCGTATAACAATTCTTTCGGGCGGAGTTGCTCTAATTCTTCCTGGACACGGCGCAACGCGCTTTCGCCGGAAAATTCGGTGGCGCGAAATTCGCCAGTGGAAAGATCCAGGGCGGCGAAACCTACGCGGTCGCCAACTTGCGCTAGGGCGGCCAGGAAATTATTTTCGTCCGATCCGAGGGACGAATCGGCTGCGGTGCCGGGGGTGACGACGCGCGTGACTTCGCGGCGCACCAGTTTCTTGGCAAACTTAGCATCTTCCATCTGCTCGCAGATGGCGACTTTGAAGCCTTTGCGAATGAGCTTCCCGATATAGCCTTCGGCGGCATGATGCGGCACTCCGCACATGGGCACGGCGATGCCTTTTTCTTTATTGCGCGAGGTCAGCGTGATCTGCAATTCCTTCGAGGCCACGATTGCATCCTCAAAGAAGAGTTCGTAGAAATCTCCCAGGCGAAAAAATAGTAACGCGGTGGGATGCTCTTTTTTGACGGCGGCATATTGCCGCATCAGCGGAGTGGAGGGCTCGGTCATCGCGTATTTCGTCGCTTCAGTTGGGAACAGGGGCTTGGCGCGGATTATAACAAAGGCCGACTCCCACTTTTGAGCCGACACGAAGGTGGGCTATGGAAATGGCAGTTGACGCGGATTCTCCTACAGTGTTTACCTAATACATGGAACTCCGCAAAGATCCCATCACTCGTTCCTGGGTCATGACCGGAGACGAGCTTGGCGTGAACGCGCCTCGTCCTGAGACGGCCTGTCGTTTCTGTCCGGATTCTTCTGAGGCTACGCAAATCATATCGGCAGTGCCGAGTTCGGTAGGATGGTCGGCGCGATCGATGGTGCATCCCTCACCGCTTTATCACATTGAAGGCGAGGCGGACCGGCGCGGGGACGGGATTTACGATCGCATGAGCTCAGTGGGGGCGCATGAGGTTCTGGTAGAGAATCCCAGGCATGACCGCCACTTGTGGAATGCCAGCGACGATGAGATTGGGCAGTTTTTGCGGCTGGCGGCGGAGCGCATTCTGGATCTCAAGCGTGATCCGCGAATCAAGTACGTAAGTCTGTTTAAGGATTACGGAACGAACTCCGGGCAAGAGTTCAGCCATCCTACCTCGCAGATCACCGCGACGATGTTCGTGCCGCGGCGCGTGCTTTACGAGTTGCGGGCAGGGCGTGAATATTTCGTTTCCAAAGAACGCTGCGTCTTCTGCGACATTCTTAATCAGGAGGAGCGGCAGGCGTCGCGCGTAATCGAGGCGCGGGGTGACTATGTGGCGATTGGGCCATACGCACCGCGCGTCCCTTACGAGACATGGATTCTGTCGCGCAACCATGAAGCGTCTTTCGAGCGAACTGGCCTGTCGAAGCCGGGACTGAGGACCAACCTCGCCGCTCTTCTGCGGCGCACTCTGCAGCGGATTCGCGTCCTCACGGAAGGCTTTCATCTTGTGCTCCACACCTCACCAAACAGCCTGCATCCCTCGAGAACCCTGGGTTACTGGAAGACGATTGACGACGATTACCACTGGCATATTGAGATCATGCCGGTCCTGGCTACGAAGGCGCGGTCTTACACTTTTAAGGAGATTTATTATTCGCCAGTGAGTTCCGAGACTGCAGTGAAGCAACTGCGGGAGGCGAAGATCGATGGATAAGGCGGGACCATTGGAGCTAAAGTAACGGTTTGATCCCATGAGGCTTTGCAATCTTGAGCCTGGAGACCCCTGCTTGAAACATCTTTTCTTGATCGTCTTGCTAGTTGCCACAGGTTTTGCCCAGGCCGCCGGCAATCCTCCCGCTCCAACTCACTCCACTGAGAAACAGAAAGTGCTCTGGCAAAAGCTGGAGTCCGCGATTCATGATGTCGACCAGCATCTCGACGGCGTGATGGGTGTGGCCATCGAAGATCTCAGCACTGGCGAACAGTTTTTTCTGCATGAAGATGAAGGCTTTGCGCAGGCCAGTTCGATCAAGATCGCCGTCTTGGCCAGTCTGTACCTTCAGGCGGAGCAAGGGAAGCTGAAGCTCACCGACCTTTATACAGTAGCGGCTTCCGATCTCGTCGCTGACAGTGACATCATGGGCGGGCTTACACCGGGAGTTACACGAGTTACCCTGCGCGACCTCGCCACCATGATGGTCGCGGTCAGCGATAATTCCGCGACTAACGTGTTGATTGATCGCGTCGGCATGGAGAACGTGAATGTAATGCTCGATTCTCTCCGGCTGGCGCACACCCGGCTGCGCCGCAAGATGATGGATCTCGCCGCCGCCAAGCAAGGGCGGGAGAATGTTTCTACTCCGCGCGAAATGATGATTCTGCTGGAAGCTATCTATCGCGGGAAATTGCTGAACCGGGAATCGACGGCCGACTTCTTCAAAGTGCTCAGCACCAACAAGGATTCGTGGATTCCCCGCGACCTACCCGCCGATGTGAAGATCGCCAACAAGCCGGGTTCACTCGAAGGCGTGCGCAATGATTCGGGAATAGTATTTGTGGAGAGTCGTCCTTACGTGATTTGCGTGATGACCTCGTTCCTGGAGAACGAGCGCGATGGGGAAGAGGCTATCAGTAAGGTCTCGCTGGCCACGTGGAAGATGTTTGACCGGCTGGGGCGGGCTTCGGAATATGGACGAGTTGTGTCTCCGGGGAACGGAAGCAGATAAGCGGCTTCGTATTGCCGTTGAGACTAGGGTCGGCCGCCGGCACGGCGGAGGATTCGGCTGACTTCGGTGTTGTTGCGAGTATTGGCCCAGGTCAGGGCGGTATATCCGTTGCGGCTGCGGAGGTTTACATTGGCGCCTGCTGCGAGCAGAGCCTTAACCACTTCAGGATTTGTTCTGGGATTTTGGCAGGCGAGGATCAGAGCGGATTGCCCGCCTTGGTCCAGTGAGTTCACGTTGGCAGCCGTTGCGTCAGCCAGCAACTGCTTCACAACTTTCAGGTCACCTTCAACGGCGGCCCGCATCAAGGCGGTTTCATCAGGATCTTCGAGGGTTTCGCCGCCCCTTCCCAAGTCTACCGGCCAGGCTATGGGAATGATTCTCGCCACTTTGACGTTGAGATCGCCATTCATTTTCGGCCAGTCGTTGAGCCTGAAATAGCCTCGTAACAGCGGCTGTAGCTGGATTTCAACCATCCACCGCAATGCTGAATTATCCACGGGACGCCAGGTTCCAGTGCTTGGGTCCCAGACTTGCAGCCGGAAAACACTGAAACCGTCGGCTGTGTTCCACTCGAAGTGCGCGTCCACGTCATGAACGAAACCAGAAGGGATGACCCAGACAACCGCGCAGAAGACCAGGAGAGCTGCCAGCGCGTAAGGCCAGGATCGGCGACCGGCGGCGCGGGACACGATCACTGCCACGGAAGCAAGCAAGGCCAATGCCTCGGTCAATAGGCCCGCAGCGATCAGGACTTCACCGGCGGCATTCCACCAGTGCACGCGCCAATCCAAGAATCCGGACTCATCAAAGTGCCAAAAGGGATTGAGATAAAGAAGCGTGATACCCCCGGCAAACAGCACGGCTCCCGCTTCCAGGCCAGTGACGGCCCAACTCGCGCGACGAATGTGGCGGGCGGTTGGATTGAGCATGGAGTCTCTACGGAACAGTGTTTGCCAGACAGAAGAGTATAGACACTGTGGGGGAAATGGGGAATGGAATCCGAATGGACGCTGGCGGGGAACCCTACTAATTACGCTCCTGCCATGTTCGCCTGCGGGAAGCGACCGCGCTGGCTCAGGAGTTTGCCTGCGGCTGCCGGGTCAACTGGTTGTGAGAAGAAATATCCTTGCCCCAGGTCGCAACCGAGTTCACGCAGGCGCTCCCACTGCTTGGCGGATTCAATACCTTCCGCAATTACTTTCAGTTTCAACTTGTGAGCCAACAGAATGATGAGTTCGACCATGTCGCAGGTTCCGCGGTCGACCAGCATTCCGCTTACCAGGGATCGGTCGATCTTTAAGGCTTCCACGGGAAATAGCCGCAGTCCGCTTAACGAGGAATTTCCGGTTCCAAAGTCATCGAGGATGACTCCGATTCCGAGGTGTTTGAGATAGGAGAGGACGGTGACGGTGAGTTTGGGGTCGCTCGCGGCCACCATTTCCGTCATCTCCAATTGCAGGCGCGAGGGCTCGACTCCGGTCTCGCGGATCGCCGCTTGCAGTTCGGTAACGAAGCGGGCGTCGGCAAACTGCTTGGCTGAGATGTTTACGCTGATGGTTACAGGCGCACTGGCGGGATGCTCATTCTTCCAGATTTGCAACTGCATGCAGGCTTCGAGAATGAGCCAGTGGCCGGTGGCAAACAGCAAGCCGGAGTCCTCGGCGGCGGCGATGAAATGGTAGGGCGAAATCAAGCCCTGCTGGGGATGAAGCCAGCGTAGAAGAGCTTCGAATCCAATAACTTGTTTTGTCGCAAGTTGGACGATGGGTTGGTAGTACACGCGGAACTGGCGCTGGGCGATGGCTTCCCGTAGTTCAGCTTCCAGCTTAAGACGGTTGACGGCGCGGTTGTGCATGGCTTCGTCATACACTTCGCAACGAGAGCCTCCCAGAGCCTTGGCGCGCCGCATAGCAACGTCGGCATCCTGCAGCAAATCTTCGGCGCGTGCGTGCGTGGTGGCGCTCACGGCGATGCCCACGCTGGCCGATGTGCGCACCTCGCGGCTTTCTCCCAGAAACGGTTCAGCCACCACCGAGAGAATGCGTTCCGCCACTCGCATCGCGTCGCTGGGATCGGTGACACCTTCCAACAGGACGGTGAATTCATCTCCGCCCATTCTGGAGAGAACCGCATTTTTGGTAGCGATTTGATTTTGCGGGCGCGAAACCGTGTCTTCGTCTCTAAGAACAGCATCGATACGACGGCCCATCTCACCAATCACCTGGTCGCCTGCCGCGGGGCCCATGGTGTCGTTGAACGTCCTGAAGCCATCCAGATCAACGAACAACACGGCATACTGGCATTCCGGGTTGCGCTGGGCGCGTTCGAATAATTGCTGCAAGCGATCGAGAAAGAGACGGCGGTTGGGCAGTCCCGTCAGGCCATCGTGAAAAGAATTGTGTTCGGCTTGCTGTTCGGCTCGTTTCCGCTCGGTGATGTCGCGATTCACGATGACGAGTTTGGCGACCTCGCCCTTTTCGTTCCGGATGGTGCCGGCGATCGATTCGAGGATGCGCCATGTGCCATCTTTGTGGCGGATACGGTAGTCCAGTTTCTTGCCAATGCCGGTGCTGCGCGCTTCGCGGGCCGCCTCCAGCACTTTGAAACGATCGTCGGCGTGGATCTGGTCAAATGCCGATGTTTCTCCCAGTTCCGCGGCGGAATACCCGAGGACTCGCTTGTAAGCGGGGCTGTTGTAAAGGCGCTTGCCTTTCACATCGACCAAGGCGATCATGTCGGCGGCATTTTCGGTCACAATTTGGAATAACTCTTCGCGTTTTTTCGACTCGCGGTGGATGCGATAAATGCGGATTTCCTCGTAGATACCGAGGAGGCTCAGCGTGCCGAGAGCAATCCATTGCCAGTGGTCAATCATTTGGATTTACGATGGAGGAAGACATTCAAGAAAGATATCGGCTAATCGCCGGAAAAAACTTAGTCTGCCGGGGAATTCAAGAGAGACCTTCGTGCCGAAACATCCGCCCTTTGTTCTCAGGCAGATGGCGGCAGCGACAAACTTTCATCGAACGTTCATAATGTCGGCATGACGCTTCGCCGCCTCAAGACCTACGCGGGTACCCAGGGATACGTCTACCAGTATTATTTCGTGGGGAAACGAGCCGCGCTGGCCGACGATCCCGAGGCTCCAGCCACGGAATTCGTCTTCGACGTGACGTCGGATCGCAAACTGACTTATGCGGTAAGCGTGTTCCTGCCGGAAGAATCGGTGAGAGCATGGGTTAAAGCCCACGGGCGCCCACTTACCGAAGCGGAGCAGTATGCCGGAGCCAAATTGCGTTTGTTCCGCGCCTTCGATGAGCTGGAAAATATGATGGCCGAGGGACGGCGGCTAGTGATCGATGCGGCGGTACTGGAAGAAGCGCTGGCTAGCTTAGGCGTGGATTAGCTTTTGAGTCGACTCGAAACCGAGCCCTGCTATAGAACCGGCTGGGAGCAAATGCGCGAGGAGTTCCCCGAGTGCGAAAACTAAAGTACGGTTTCATGGCGCTGACATTTATCGCGCTTGCCTGCCTTACGGGTTCGGCGTCTCCACAAACCGTGCGCTGGTCAGAGGAGAAGGCGAACGCTTGGTATGCGCTGCAGCCCTGGTTGGCCGGAAGCAACTACATTCCCAAGTCAGCGATCAACCAACTCGAGATGTGGCAGGAGCCCACCTTCGATCCCGCTGAAATCGAGAAAGAGTTGACCTGGGCCGAAGCGATGGGCATGAATACCATGCGAGTTTTTCTGCATGACCTCCTGTGGCAGCAGGATGCAGCCGGCTTTACAAAACGTATCGACCAGTTCCTGACTATTGCTTCGAGGCACCACATCCGTCCGATGTTCGTGCTCTTCGATTCCTGCTGGGACCCATTGCCGCATCTGGGCTTGCAGCATCCACCCATCCCTGGCGTCCACAACTCAGGCTGGGTGCAGGGTCCGGGGGCAACTGCGCTCGCGGACCCAAATCAGTATCCCCGTCTAAAAGCATACGTACTCGGAGTGATCGGAACTTATGCCAACGATAACCGCATCCTTGCCTGGGACCTGTGGAATGAGCCTGGTGGCGTCAGCAGCGATACCTATCCTAACGAGGAACTGAAGGAAAAAGACAAGATTGCTCTTGTAGCGGCGCTTCTGCCACGGGTATTCGAGTGGGCGCGAGAGGCCAATCCCGCGCAGCCCCTCACGAGCGGCGTGTGGGATGTCGACCCTTCGTCGGACAGCGGAAATCTTGGCGAAGTGCAGTCCATTCAGCTGCGCGAGTCCGACATTATCACCTTTCATAACTACAGTTGGCCGGAGTCCTTCAAGAAGGAAGTGGAGTGGCTCAAACAAAAATACAACCGGCCGGTAATTTGCACTGAATATATGGCTCGATCGCGCGGCAGCACTTTTGACACGGTGTTGCCGCTGGCAAAACAGGAGCGGGTTGGGGCGATCAACTGGGGCTTCGTGGCCGGCAAGACGCAGACCTATTTGCCTTGGGATTCTTGGCGACGTCCCTACAATCTGGAACAGCCCTCGGTATGGTTTCACGAAGTGCTGCGCTCGGATGGCACGCCCTACCGGCAGGCTGAGGTGGACCTGATCCGGCAGTTGACGGGAAAGCAGTAAAGAGCTGGTGTGATTCCTGTCACAGCCTCGTGTGACCTTTGCCGTTTCCGCCTGCCTTCATCTCTGTGCAGAATATAATGCATGGAAGGGATGGGGTTCCTGGACTGGGTGGGCCAGAAGACAACTGGTTCTGACTTGCAATAAACTTAGCAGACTCTGATACTTACGTGGCCTATGTCATTGCTTTGGCTCCGCTTCGCGCTGGCTTGTTACTTCATCGGGCTGACCTACGCCTTTTTTGCGCTCAGCCGGACCAGCGATCTATTCAGCCGGATCGCCCTGCACGCGGCCAGCCTGGGCATGGTCTTCCACTTTGTTTCGCTGACAGAACTGTTTCTGTCCGGGCATGTAGTGTGGGCGTCAGTACACAACGGGGAGTCGCTGCTGGCGTTCCTCTCGATGACGTTTTTCATGATCATCTATGCCATCTACCAAACCACTTCGCCCGGCGTGGTCGTGTTCCCCATCGTGTTCTTTCTGACGTTTGTGGCGGCCGTGGACGAGCAGCCTGTGCTGCTCACATCTTTTGTGCAGCACAAAGGATGGTTGATCGCGCACATCATTTTGATTTTTACCGGGTATGCCGCGCTCGTGCTCAGCTTCGGCGCCAGCCTGCTTTACCTGCTGCAGGAGCGTCGACTGAAAGCTAAGAAGCCGAGCAGCCTGATTTCTTTTTTGCCGGCGCTGGAAGTGATCGATCAGATCGGCTACCGTTCTTTGCTGCTCGGTTTTCCGTTCATGACGCTGGGTTTGATTACGGGCTCCATCGTCGCGATGTCGACCTACGGTCACATCGACTTTGCGGACCCGAAGATTCTACTTTCAATTCTGATGTGGGCCGTGTACATGATCATGGTGTTCACGCGATGGAATTCAGGGTGGCGCGGACGGCGCGCGGCAGTTCTGGCAACCTGCGCCTTCGTGGCTGCGATTGTGGCGTGGGCCGCGAATTATTTCTCCGCCATCCATAGGTTTGCAGCCTCATGAGATATCAGCTCATTGGCGTGAATCACAAGAGCGCGCCGCTCGAAGTCCGGGAGCGCTTGGCGATCCCGGAGTCGAAGCTGCCCGATTGCTGCCGCGATCTCACGGCGCATCCGGGCATCGAGGAGGGAATGATTATTTCCACCTGCAACCGGGTGGAAGTAATCACGCATACCAGCAACGGATCGGCCGACCTGCGCGGCTTTCTGCACGATCACTTTCATCTGACCGCGGACGAACTGGATGCGCATTTGTACGAATTCCGTGAGAAAGACGCGGTGCGGCATGTGTTCCGCGTGGCGTCGAGTCTGGATTCGATGGTGGTGGGCGAGGCGCAGATACTCGGCCAGGTGAAAGAAGCCTACGCCACCGCGCGCGCCGTAGGCTCGGTCCGGGGACAGCTCGACCAGCTGTTTACGCGAGCGTTCGCGGTTGCGAAGAGAGTGCGGACGGAGACGGCGGTCGGATCGTCTTCGGTATCAATCGCGTCGGTTGCGGTGGAATTAGCTAAGAAAATTTTCGGCACGCTGCAGGGCAAGAATGTTTTTATCGTGGGCGCGGGCAAGATGAGCGAACTGGCCGCCCGGCATTTGATGGCTCATGGCTGCGCGTCCATCTTTGTGGCGAATCGCACTTACGATCGCGCCATCGGACTGGCGCAGAAGTTCAACGGTCAGGCGATCAAGTTCGACGATCTCTACAACACCTGCGACAAGGCAGATATCGTGATCACCTCGACTGGCGCCCCCCACGCCATTTTCCGCCGCGAGCACGGCGAGCAGTTCCTCGCCCGCCGCAAGAACAAGCCGATGTTCTTCATCGACATCGCAGTGCCGCGCGATGTCTCGCCGGAGATGGCTAAACTTGACGGAATCTTCGCCTACAACATGGATGACCTGCAACAGGCGGTCAGCAGCCACGTCGCCGACCGCCGTCACGAAGCTGAACTGGCCGAAGCCATCATCACCAGCGAAGT
>PKVZ01000301.1 GCA_003131635.1 Acidobacteriaceae bacterium | reverse complement strand
ATCGAAGAATTCCGCGACCGCTTCGCCAGCCCCTACGTCGCCGCCGACCGCGGCTTCGTCGACGCTATCATCCAGCCCCGCGAGACGCGGAAGAAGCTGATTCAGGCCCTGGCCATGCTGGAGAATAAGAGGGATAAGAATCCGCCCAAGAAGCATGGGAATATACCGCTGTAGCGGAAACTGATAGCCTATTTGTAAATGGATCCAGACGAGGAAAAGTCGCCTTTGGAGATCCAGCCCACGGAGATCAAGGGTTCGTGGGACGCGGGGTATGTCCTTGATCGACATACCATATCGAGCACCATGATTGGGTACAACGAGTACGGACACCCCGAGTTCGACACTCAAAGGTCACCGCTCGGGGAACTGGTCTACCGTCTGAAGTACAAAGGCGATAAGAACGCCATTCCATCGATCGTTGAAGCTGTTGTTTTGTTTCTGCGGGGGCGGGCTATCGAAGCGGACGTGCTTGTTCCGATGCCGCCCTCAAAGGTGCACCGTGCTTACCAGCCAGTAATTGAGATCGCCTCGGAGTTGAGCAAGACACTGAAAATTGCTCTCGACACTGCATCGCTCAGGAAGAGGACGATTACTCCTCAAATGAAAGATATTGGCGATTACGCAGCGCGAGTTGCAGTGCTGGAGACCGCATTCGACGTCAGCAAGGATCTGGAAGGAAAGCGAATACTGTTGATCGACGATTTGCTTCAGTCTGGTGCGACCATGAACGTCGTGGCGAAAACGCTGAAGGAGCAAGGCCAGGCGAAGGCTGTTTACGTAATCGCGCTCACGCGCACTAGGAGTTAGGCTATGACCTGTATTTTTGTTGCTGGCTCTCGCGCGGTTTCGAGGCTGAATCCGCAGGTCCGGGAGAGACTCGACAACATCGTCAAGCAGAACTTCACGGTTTTGGTCGGCGACGCAAACGGAGTGGATAAGGCCGTGCAGCAGTACTTGGCGCAGTGCGGCTATCGAGAGGTGGTGGTGTACTGCATGGAGGATTGTCGCAACAACGTCGGTCGATGGCCCACCCGGGCGCAGAGGGCGGAGCCGGGTTCAAGACGTGATCGCCATTATTACGGCATTAAGGACTTAGCGATGGCCCAAGACGCAACTTGCGGCTTCATGTTGTGGGACGGCGAGAGCAAAGGAACGCTGACGAATGTTGTCAACCTGCTGAATGTCCACAAAAATGTTCTGCTTTACCTTGGTCCGAAGAAGCTATTCTTCACGCTCCGCAGGTTCGAAGATTTCCACGAAGCTCTTCATGCAAACGGAATCGGTAATGTCCCTGCATTTCTAATCTCGATGGGCGTCAGGGAGCATGTGCCAGGAAATGTACAGCTAGCCGGGCTCGGCTAAGACATACCATCTGCGAATCGAAGCGTTAAGATATGCTTATCCATCTCTGGACGAGCTGGATAAGCGTGGAGTTTTGAAACATTGTCCCTCAACTCCGATATCGAATGGACCGACGCGACCTGGAACCCGGTGCGCGGCTGCACGAAGATCAGCCCCGGCTGCAAGCACTGCTATGCCGAAACATTCGCGGAGCGGTTTCGCGGCGTCAAAGAGCATCCTTATGAACAGGGATTCGACCTGCGCTTAGTCCCTGAGAAACTGATCGAGCCATTCCTCTGGCGTTCTCCTAAGCTCGTGTTTGTGAATTCCATGAGCGATCTTTTTCAGGATGGTGTGCCCGATGACTACATCGAAACAGTCTGCAAGGTTATGGTCAAAGCGAACTGGCACACGTTCCAGGTGCTCACGAAGAGATCAGCAAGGCTGAAGGAGTTGTTGAGCGGTCGCTTGCGTTTCGCCGCCGCACAAGAACACATCTGGTGGGGAGTCAGCGTTGAGGATCGCCAGTATGGTTTGCCTCGGGTCAAAGATCTGCAACAGACGCCTGCCAGCGTCCGCTTCCTTTCGATTGAACCTCTGCTAGAAAATATAAGCCGCTTCAATCTCTCAGGCATCAGTTGGGCGATTGTCGGAGGTGAGAGCGGCCCGGGCGCGCGTCCGATGCACGAGGATTGGGTGGTCTCGCTACGGGATCAGTGCCGCGAATCTCGTGTCCCATTCTTTTTCAAGCAATGGGGCGGCGTGAGAAAAGCGAAGAATGGAAGGTTGCTTAACGGTCGAACTTACGACGAATATCCACGCCGCATTACCTCACCAATTCCGGAGAAGGCGAGTTGTTTGGCATACGCCCGCGAAATCCTGAGTCTGTTTCAGCCGCTCGTCTCAGCCAAGTCACTCATCCAGGTCACGGCTTAAGGCAACGGCCCAATCTTCCCCATATTCTTCCGTGCCCATCGGAAGCATAGATCCGTGACGAACGTGAATGACTCGTACCGACTTATCCACGATTACAAACAGAACTCGATAGGTTCCGCGATTGCCGGCGCCAAGCAACATCTGACGGATTGGCACGTCGAAGTGGGTGCTTTCAGGCGCGAGCGGACAGCGTTCCGGAAAATGGGAGAGCGTCTTGATACTCGCCCGTGCGCTCACACTCCACTGAGTCGCGGCTCGCGGAGCACGGTCTCGAATGTAACGATATATGTCCCGAAGATCAGCCTTGGCTTCCGGCGTGACCATGACGCGATAACGCGGCGCAGCGCTCAGGGCTCTCTTTCCAGTTCATCGAATACTTCCTCCACCGTCTGTCCCTCGCCTCTCTTGGCCTGGGCCAGACCGCGGCGAATTCTGGCGATCACGTCGAGGTGTTCGGCTACTTGTTGATAAGTGATTGGATCAAGCACCACGGCTTCCGCTTTTCCGTTGATGGTGAGCACAAGCGGGCGTCCCGTCTTCTTCATGCGCTTCATCAGGTCGGACGAATTGCGTTTAAACGTCGTAAAAGAGTGGATGTCCTCGGCCACATTAACCATGCGTCGATATTACATCTTATTCGCATCGTATTCAATGCTTTAAAAGTGAGCACTGTGAATATCAAATCTTCTGCAGCCTCTGCACCTCGTGCACGCCTGGAATCTTCCGCAATCCCGCCATGATTTGTTCCAGATGTTTTAGGTCGGAAATATCGAGGACAATCTCCACGCTAGCCTGGCTGTTGGCAGTATGCGCCCCAATGTTCCGGATGTTGCTTTGCGCGTCACCGATCACGCTGGTGATATTTTTCAACATCCCAAAACGATCGTCGCAGTAAACCGTAAGCTTCACCGGATAAGCCGTGGGCGTGTTCTCATCGCGGCCCCACTCCACATCGATCCGGCGTTCCGGCTCATACATCAGGTTGGTGACGTTGGGGCAATTCACCGCGTGTACCGCCACTCCCTTGCCGCGTGTGATGTAGCCGACAATGCTTTCGCCGCGAATCGGATTACAACAGCGCGCGCGGTAGACCAGCATATCGCCCTGGCCCTTGACCATGATGGCGTTGTGATCGCCAAAAACCCGCCGCACCACGCTGGCGATGGCGCCCGGCTTCGAACTTAATCCCTCGGCTTCAATATCGCCCGCCATCGAAGGCGTTGCGCCCGAAGGCAGCAGCCGCGCCAGCACCTGCCGCGCCGAATATTTCCCGTAGCCAATGCCGGACATCAGATCGTCCACCTTGCCCAGCCCGTAACCCGACGCCACCTTCTGCAATTCTTCGTCTTTGATTTCTTTCAGCGCAATGCGATACTTGCGCGCTTCTTTCTCGATCACCTTCCGGCCAATTTCAATGGAACGCTCCCGCTGGTGCACGTTGAGCCAATGCTTAATCTTGTTGCGCGAGCGCGACGACTTCACCAATCCCAGCCAGTCGCGGCTGGGCTTGTGTCCCGCCTGAGTGAGGATCTCGACGATGTCGCCGGAATGCAGCTTGTGCCGCAGCGGCACCATGCGGCCATTCACCTTCGCGCCCACACATGTGTGCCCGACTTCGGTGTGAATCGTATAGGCGAAGTCAATCGGCGTAGCCTCCCGCGGAAGCACCACCACCTTGCCCTTGGGCGTGAAGGTATAAACCTCTTCCGGATAAAGATCGACTTTCAGCGCCGTAAGAAATTCATTGGGATCGCTGACATCCCGCTGCCACTCCACCACCTGCCGCAGCCATGCCAAACGCTGCTCGTCTTGCGCCGAGACCGGCCCATCTTTGTATTTCCAATGAGCCGCGATGCCTTCCTCGGCCATCTTGTGCATTTCTTCGGTGCGAATCTGAATTTCAAAAGGCGTTCCGTCCTCGGTAATCACCGAGGTATGCAGCGACTGGTAAAAGTTCGGCCGCGGCATGGCAATGAAGTCTTTAATGCGCCCCGGCACCGGACGCCAGATGTTGTGAATAATGCCGAGCACCGCGTAGCAATCTTGCAGCGACCGCGTGATCACCCGCATGGCAAAGAGATCGTAAACCTGATCGACGGAAATGCGCTGGCGCTGCAGCTTCTTGTGAATGCTGAACAGCCGTTTGATCCGGCTATCCACCTTGGCCTGAATGCCCGCCTCTTTCAGCTTGTCGTTCAGGATCTGTTGCATCTTCGCCAGAAAAGCTTCGCCCTGTTTGCGCCGTGCATTCACCGCCTTTCCCACCTGCTCATAGCCCTCGGGATCGAGAAAGCGGAAGCCCAGATCCTCCAGCTCGCCGCGAATTTTTCCCATGCCCAGCCGGTGCGCAATGGGCGCGTAAATCTCAAGCGTCTCTTCGGCGATCTTGCGCTGCCGGTCGGGCTGCAAGTGCTCCAGCGTGCGCATGTTATGCAGCCGATCGGCCAGCTTGATCAGTACCACGCGAATGTCATCGACCATGGCGAGCATCATCTTGCGCAGGTTCTCGGCCTGCGCCTCCTCGCGCGTCGCGAAATCGATTTTGCTGATCTTGGTGACGCCCTCCACGATGTGCGCCACCTGCTCGCCAAATTCCTTGCGGATGTCGACGATGGTGACGGACGTATCTTCGACTGAGTCGTGCAGCAGCCCCGCGGCTATAGCGACCGGGTCCATCTTCATCTCAGCCAGCACCAAAGCCACTTCCAGGGGATGCACCAGATAAGGCTCGCCCGAGGCGCGGCTCTGCCCTTCGTGGTGTTTCAAGGAATAGTCGTAGGCTTTCTTGACAATGGACAGATCGTCCTGCGGACGGTTTTCCTCAATCCGCTTCATCAGCTCGCGGAACTTGGTGAGCGTTAGAGCGGTGGTCGCGATCTGTTGGCGCAAGCTCGCCATGTACGATTATAGCCCGCGCACAGCAAGCAAGCTCCTGTGGAGTGCTCATGTGGGGACAGCCGCCCTCGGCTGTCCGCGGCGCGAAGCGACGCTCCGATCGTGTGGAACGGACACTCCCTTCGACAAGCTAAGGGCAAGCTCTGTCCGTTGCCTTTGACGTTGATCTTGATGTTGACCTTAGGGTGCTGGGTTCTATAAAAGGGGATGTC
>PKVZ01000297.1 GCA_003131635.1 Acidobacteriaceae bacterium | reverse complement strand
TCGAGACGCGCACTGACGCCTTGGAGATGATCGACTTCGTTGACGATCGCTTCAAAGCCCATAGGTATACCGCTCTTCGAGAGGAACTTAAAGTCTGGAAGAATTTCAGATGGCACCAGCTGCAGCGTCATAGCTTCGCCAACAACTCGGACCAGCAGTCCGAGTAACTGGGTAATGAGAATTATTCCTGCCTCCCCAGCTTGGTCCGCATCGACTTGCGACCGAAACTCGTCCAGACCCTGTAAGGAGCCATCCGCCGCGACCTGTAGTGCGCTAAGACAGGGAGTTTCCGCCCTGGCCAGCGTCAGAGCACGAGAAAGGAGCGAGCGAAAACCGGCAACTCCCGCGAGTGTAATGAGGGGCCGGCGCAACCTCTCACAGACGCCAAAGGCCGCGAATTCCGTTGGCTCGGAGGTTTTGCCCGCAGCGTTTTCGTAAGCAAGAAGTCGCAGGGCCAAATCCCGCGTCTGGGGGGGGAGCATCATTTTCGTTCCGTTACCATGCAAAATTCCCCTGACACCTGGACATGAAAGTTTCAGCCTAATGTTACGCGTTTGGGAGTCGCTCGGATAGGGCACGTACCTGCTTCATCGCACCCTGTTGGTGCGGCGCGTGCCCCGGATTGCCGCATAGCCTAGCCCCCAATCGGTATGATATGGCCCGCTAGTCGTGGAGAACGACGTTGAGAAGTGAACTGTGAACCTGTAACCCGCCTTCTGGACCCCCGGCGTAGTCAATAAATCCCAATGTCCTGAACCGGTTCATGAAAAAGCTCACCCGCGAACGAGTGGTGCCTACCATCTCAGCCAGTGTCTCCTGACTGAGCTTCGGAATCACGGATTCAGGAATCCCTTCCTTGCCAAAATGAGCAAGCATGAGAAGGATACGAGCTAACCTTTTCTCGCTGGAATTAAACAGTTGGTCAACCAGATCCTCTTCGTAGCGGATGTTCCGCGTCAACAAGAATGCGACGAAGAGATCGGAAAGAGTGTGTTCGCGGTGAAGCGCTTCCACCATCGCCTTTTTCTCGATTCTCAGAACAGCGCAATCCGTCATTGCGGTGGCAGAGCCCATGCGAAGAAGTTGGCCCGCAAGCGAACCTTCGCCGAAGAAACTCCCATCACCCAATATGCCGATGGTGGCTTCCTTGCCATTCTTGGAGACAACGGTGAGTCTTACCTTGCCTGTCTGCAGGTAGAAAACTGCGTCTGCGGGATCCCCTTGGGCGAAGATGGTTTGCTTTCTCGGAAAGAGCAAAGCTTTCCTGCCTTCACCGATGGTGTCGAGGAACACCTGGGCGTCGAATTTGCGGCCGTTCTTGGGGGCTGGGGGCGGACGCGTAGAATTCCGCGTGCGCTGCGATCTCTGTTCAACCGGCGCCGGGACGGCGATTTTCCTTGAACCTTTGGATTCGCGAGGCAAAGCCATGGACACACCTCCGCTCATTCCACGTTCAAGCACATTATACCCCCTCTTGCGCTGGCCCGGCATCGCATTATTGAGAGCGTCGTGGACGTTTTTTCTTGAAAGCAACCGTGCATGAAACCTCCGAGCGGATTGTCCGATAGGCGTGAGCATGATTTTAGTCATAGAAAAATCATAAAGGAAATTCCGGAGTGAGCTCCGACTTGACATGCGACTATATTTCTGCAAGTATCGAAACATGGCTGTGACCTCAAGCAAGAAAAACACAGAGCAGGTGGCAAAATACGCCGACATGCTTTCCGCGATGGGCACCGAACCACGCCTTCGAATCGTGCAATTGCTGTTATCCGCGCATCCGGATGGCTTGGTCGTAGGCGATATTCAGTCAGAGCTGGATATCCCGAATTCCACGCTCTCGCACCACTTGGAGAAATTAAAGAATGAAGAACTCGTGAACGTACGCCGCGAAAGCACTTTTTTGCGGTACACGGCCAACACGGAAGCACTCCAGGAACTTCTGCAATTCCTCTACGCNNCATCATGAGCGCCACCGACATCAAGGAAGTAGTCAAAGAAAAGTATGGCCAGGCAGCCTTGCGCGTGAAATCTGGCGGCAGTAGTTGCTGCGGAGCCACCGCGGCAAGCGGCTTGGGCTGCGACCCAATCACGTCCAATCTGTATGACTCTTCCCAATCGGGACAAGTCCCTGAGGAGGCCATGCTCGCCTCATTAGGGTGTGGAAACCCCACCGCGCTGGCAAAGTTGAATCTGGGAGAGGTCGTCCTCGATCTCGGCTCGGGCGGTGGCATAGATGTTCTGCTTTCGGCAAAGCGGGTTGGGCCCACTGGCAAGGCCTACGGTCTCGACATGACGGACGAAATGCTCGCCCTAGCCAATGAAAACAAGCGTAAGGCTGGCGCCGAGAATGTCGAGTTCCTCAAGGGCGAGATCGAGCGCATTCCTCTTCCGGACAACTCGATCGACGTGATCATCTCCAATTGTGTGATCAACCTTTCGGCGGACAAAGACCGCGTGTTACGAGAGGCCTTCCGGGTGCTGAAGCCCGGTGGCCGCATTGCGGTTTCTGATGTCGTTACCCGAGGCGCAATCGCGCCAGAAATCCGCCAAAGCGTGCTTCTGTGGGTCGGGTGTGTGGCAGGGGCTCTCGGAGATGACGAATATCGCAGCAAACTTTCCGCAGCAGGGTTTGAGCAAATCGACATCGAGCCAACGCGAGTTTATCGGGCAGAAGATGCGCGTGAATTTCTCTCGGCGGCTGGCGTCGATGTGGACGCGATTGCACCAGAGGTAGATGGCAAATTCTTGAGCGCCTTTGTTCGGGCCGTCAAGCCCGCAAACGCACTGGCGAAAGCGTGTTGCGGACCGACCTGCTGCAACTAGGAGAGAACGAGTATGCAAGGACATTACAACGCTTTGTTCCTCTGCACGGGCAATTCGGCGCGGTCGATCATGGCTGAGGCAATTCTCAACTTCAAAGGACGGCGTAATTTCACGGCCTACAGCGCCGGAAGCCATCCCTCAGGAAAGGTTCGACCGGAAGCATTGAGACAGCTCGAAATGGCGCATTTACGAACCGAGGGTCTGCGCAGCAAGGCGTGGGATGAATTTTCTCTGCCTGGCTCTCCAAAACTCGACTTTGTTTTCACGGTTTGCGACAACGCGGCGAAGGAGGTCTGCCCAATCTGGCCGGGACAGCCGATGACCGCCCATTGGGGCGTTCCCGACCCAGCGGCGGTTCACGGAAGCGAAGCGGAAGTAGAACGGGCGTTTCGCGAGGCATTTTTTATTTTGGAGCGCAGAATCAGTCTATTGCTCTGTCTCCCCCTGAAGACTCTGGACAGCCTTGCACTCAAGAGGGAACTCGACAACATCGGCCAGACCATGGCCCCCGTCACCCACGAATAGCAATGGGTTTCGGCAGCGAGGCTACGCTTCTGGCTTTCCGCATTACTGGGATCACAAAATGAAGGCAACGAATCGTCTCGGTTTTCTCGACCGCTATCTGACCGCCTGGATCTTCGCCGCCATGATCGGCGGCGTTGTATTGGGTTGGCTTGTGCCCGGAGTAGTACCCTTTCTAAATCGCTTCAACATCGGTACGACTTCTATTCCGATTGCGGCGGGATTGATTTTGATGATGTATCCACCTTTCACGAAGGTGCGATATGAGAACCTGCACGAGGTCTTTCGAAACAAGAAGGTGCTCGGCCTTTCGCTCGTCCAGAACTGGGTTGTAGGGCCGATTCTGATGTTTGTTCTGGCCATCGTCTTCCTGCGCGGATATCCGGAATACATGGCTGGACTCATCATGATCGGTCTCGCCCGCTGCATCGCGATGGTCATCGTGTGGAACGAACTGGCGCGAGGCGATACGGAATATGCGGCCGGCCTGGTGGCCTTCAATTCTCTTTTTCAAGTCTTTTTCTACTCCCTCTACGCTTGGGTTTTTATTACCGTCCTTCCCGCCAAGCTCGGTCTTCACAGTGCCATCGTCAATGTGTCCATCGCAGAAATTGCGAAGAGTGTCTTTATTTATCTTGGAATTCCATTCCTGGCGGGATTTCTGACTCGCACTGCTATGGTTCGTGCGAAAGGGCACGATTGGTACAGCCGGAACTTTATCCCTCGTGTAAGCCCGCTGACGCTGGTTGCTCTGCTGTTCACGATTGTGGTGATGTTCTCCCTGAAGGGTGGGTATATAGTCCGTCTGCCCTTGGACGTCCTGCGCATCGCCGTGCCGCTCTTGATTTACTTCGTGTTGATGTTTTTAGTGTCCTTCTATATGGGCAAGAAAGTGGGCGCGGGCTATTCCAAGACTACGACCCTGGCATTTACGGCCGCCTCCAACAATTTTGAACTCGCGATCGCGGTGGCAGTCTCAGTATTTGGCATCAATTCCGGAGCTGCATTCGCGGCGGTCATTGGGCCGCTGGTTGAAGTGCCGGTGATGGTCGCACTCGTGAACGTGGCCCTTTACTTCCAACGTCAGTTTTTCCGTGAGCCGCAGCCTGCAACCATCGAGCCGGTTCTATCGAGCTTTGATCGGGGATGAGATAGATGTAAGTTGCGTCCATGATTTTGTCGAACTCGGGCGCAGGGAAGTAATCCGTAGGAGGACCATCTGCTCTGATTCGACCCAGCAGAACAGCGGGATTGGACTTGATCCAGTCCAAGTGTCACGAAAGTCTTCCAGATCGGCAGTCGTGATCGCAGTGATGAGTGTGAACCCGTAGGACGTGGCCCACGCCAAGAACTGCTTCTCGAAGATCGTAGTCAGCTTATCGAGAGTGGAGTCGGCCAGATTTTCGTTGCGTTTGCTGTTCAGAAATCGTGCCACGGCCTCCTTGACCGTTACGAGAGCAGGCTCCGGCCGAGAGGCCTCCTCTAGTCCTTTCTGCTTCGCCTCTTATTCCTCTTCCAGCTTGCGTTTGAAGTCTTCAGCTTTTTCCCAAACTACGGGTTTTGGCGCTACGTCGGATGAAGGTGCCATCCGATCCGAGAATGCCGTTGATCCACTTTGGGCAGGCACAACGCTTGTAATTGATGTCTTCGGGACGGCAGGGGGGGATAATAACGGGAGTAAACCGAGAGCATGGAATCACACCTTCGCCGAGTCCCCCGTGTATGTTTATTGTGCGATATTTTCTACTGTTTTATAAACGATTTATTATCAGTAGTTTATGATGGTGGAGGCGGCGGGAGTCGAACCCGCGTCCGAAAATGTTACTGGTCAAGAGACTACATGCTTATTCGCGTTCATGCCCCAGTCATTAGGTGTTGCCACCCTGCCCGGGACGTTCGCGGCCCACGCTCAGAACGGACAAGAAACGCTAGCCGCTAGCCTGAGATCTTAACCTCCTCGCCCAGACGTAGCGCGGAAGAGCAGCCCTCTGTGTGACGCTCGCTCACCGCCCAAGGGCGAAGCGGTGGAAAGCGGCTGCCTAATTAATTAGGCTGCGTATGCCATTTGTTGATTGGCAATTATCATTTTGCACGCGATTACGGGTGTGTGCACCCCGGCATGCCTCCTGGCCGCAAGCATCTCCGTCGAAGCCGTGACGCCCCCACTGAGGGGATTGGCCATACTCAAAGAGCTAGTTCCAGACTAGGGATCAACCGACCGGAAGTCAATCCGCTAAAGGGTTAGATGACGGACTGCAGTTCGCGGCTCACTGCCGATACTCGAGGTTCCGCTGCCGTAATTGGGAGTCGCTAGGGTATCGTCGCCGAGGCGATCAGGGTAATAATTCTGATAAATTATGCTTGACATATTAAGTTAGTTAATGTATACATTAAGTAAATTAATTATTATATGAGTGAAACGAATAAATCTTTAACCGATTGGCAGGAACTCACCCAGTTGACTCGCGGTCAGCGAATCGTGGTGGAGCGGGTGCGGATTGCGGAGAAGAGCATTGCGATTGAGGGCAGTTTTGAGCTTCCCCAGTTGGCTCGACTGGCTTTAGAGGACCAGATTTTTATAATCGCCTTCGTTCGTTCTCACGGCTCGATTAAGGAGATGGAGCGGGTCTTCGGGGTCAGCTATCCGACCATCAAGTCGCGGCTCAGTCGGATCGCCGAGAGTCTGGAGTTTGTGGAGACGAATCCGACTCCGTCAAAGAGTGAGGTTTTGGATCGGCTGCGACGGGGAGAGATTACGGCCGAGGATGCGATCCGGGCTATGGAGGCGTTGAAATGATTCCGTTGGTGGCGGTTGTCAGTTTGCGCGGGCGGGAAAGCCGGACGCTCCGATTATGGGTTCCGTTGATCGTGCTCTGGTTGGTGATCGTGCCCTTGGCGGTAGTTTTTTCCCCGCTAATTTTTGTTGGCTGCGTGGCTTGCCGCATAAACCCCGTCGGCGCGTTTTCCGTTGGCTGGCAAATTCTGCGCGCGCTGAATGATACCGAAGTTGAGATCGAACACCGGAGTGCTGGAATCTCGATTTGCGTTTTCTAGGAGTCCAATATGAATGAACATCGCCGTCAAATTTTGCAGATGCTTTCTGAGTCAAAAATCAGCGCGGATGAAGCGGAGCGCCTGATCGCAGCGCTCGAGGAACCGGTCGCTGGATCGTCCTCGCAGAACGCATCCGACTCGGGAACGAAGGCGCGGCCCAAATATCTTCGAGTCCAGGTCGACTCGGAAGATGACGGGCATGAAGGCCCGACCAAAGTCAACGTTCGAGTGCCCATGCAATTGCTGCGCGCCGGAGTGAAACTAGCTGGTCTGATTCCTCCGCAAGCGCTCCATCGGGCGAACGTTGCGATCCACGAAAAAGGCATTTTGTTTGATCTGAGCCAAATAAAACCTGAAAACCTGGAAGAGTTGATCGACCAACTTAGTGACTTGAGTGTTGATGTTGATCAGAAGGACCATGCCACAAAGGTAAAAGTTAAAGTGTTCTGTGAGTAAGAAACCACCGGTGCGCTCTCCTTGGGTCAGCGGGCCGCGAGCTTGGCCTCTAGCCTAGCCTTCACCTCCGGCCACTCCGAATCCAGAATGCTGAAGTAGACTGAGTCGCGCACGCGGCCGGTCCATGTGACCACATGCCGGCGCAGCGTGCCTTCTTCTCTCGCGCCGATGCGAAGGATCGCGGCGCGAGATTTCTGATTCAGTGCATCGGTTTTCAGTTCGACGCGGGTGTACTGCCAAACTTCGAAGGCGTGACGCAGCATGAGAAATTTCGCTTCCGTATTGACTGCGGTGCGCTGCCACGCCGGTGCGATCCAGGTGGAACCGATCTCCACGTGGCGATTGGCGCGATCGATGTTCATGAAGCGAGTGCTGCCGATCACTTGCCCCGATTTGCGCTCGACCGTGGCAAATACTACCGACTCGCCGCGCTCCTGCTCGCCGAGCGCTTTCTCGATCAGGCGTTCGAAATCTTCTGGGGACTTCATACGGTAGGGGATCCACTGAAAGATATTGTCGAGATCCTCTTTGGCGGCCAGCCAGAAGAGTCGCGCATGTTCGCGGCGAATCGGCTCGAGGCGGATCACCGACCCTTCCAGCGTGAGCGGGGTCTCGATATGCAACGGGGCAGCGGTCAAACTCATGGCGCATTTCCTTTCTGGACCGGCGTGCGTACCATTATCTTGCATCTCGCGCTCGTTTGCGGGCATCTGTAGTATGACCTTATAAGAAGAGATTCTTTGGAAGAATGAAGGGCGTTGACCGGCGATGAATCTATCCGTCCAACACTTTACAAAGCGTTGTCAGGAGTGTTGCCGGTGAAATCGCAGTGTTTGCCCTTTACTCAAATCCCGCATACCACACGGCTTTTCACCGATTTCCTTGCTTACTCTTCCAGTGTTCGGTCCTTCTATCCACACTCTCCACACTTCGGCGAATGGTTGACGTCCCAGGCGTCCGCATTGGAATACGATTCTGCACGCCGCGAGCGGGTGAGCGCAGTTCTCGAACGGCAGAACAAATCGTGGGGAGCTTCGCCACAAACTCTCGCTAACCTTGATCGCCTGCGGCGCGGAGCCAGCGCCATTGTAACCGGGCAGCAGGTTGGTTTGTTTGGCGGCCCAATGTTCGCGGTCTATAAAGCTCTCAGCGCGGTAAAGCTGGCAGAAGAGGCCGGGGCTGCGGGAGTGGATGCGGTCCCCGTATTCTGGCTCGCTACCTACGATCACGACCTAGCCGAGGTCAATCACGTTTCTATCCCCGGCCCGGACGGCTTGCGGCGCACGCTCACAACTTCCAGCCACAGTGTCCCCGGCGCCCCGGTGAGCGAAGTGTGGCTGGGCGAAGAGATTCTGCCGATAGTGGAAGAAGCCGCCTCGCTGCTGGGAGAATCTGAAACGACGCAACTGCTGCGCGAGTCGTATCGTCCCGGTAAGACTCTCGGGACGGCGTTCGCCCACTTTTATGCGCATCTGTTCGCGGCCTGGGGAGTAATCGTTCTCGACGCTTCGGATCCCGAATTGCATCGTATTGCTGGGCCAATTTATCGGGCGGCGATTGAGCAAGTCTCTGAAATCGATGACGCGCTGCTGGCTCGCGGACAAGCTCTGGAAGCCGCGGGCTACCACCAGCAAGTGAAAGTGACTGCGTCCTCCGTCCTGTTGTTCACTCTGCAAAACGGCGCCCGCACGCCGATCCAACGTCGAGCGAATGGGAACTCTGCAGAATTTGTGATCGCCGGTGAGACAGCGACCGATAAGCTCTCGTCCGCGGAGCTGATAGATCGCATCGCAACAACGCCGGAGAATTTTAGTCCGAGCGTGCTCCTGCGCCCGGTGGTGCAGGACTATCTTTTGCCTACGCTCGCCTACGCTGGAGGCGCGGCCGAAGCTGCTTATTTTGCGCAAGCGGGTGCAGTCTATGAAAAGGTTCTCGGTCGTGTGACGCCGATCGTGCCCCGTTTTTCGGCTACCGTGGTCGAACCCAAGGTGCAGCGCGGACTTGGAAAGTACGGGATCACGGTGCTCGATACATTCCAAGGTCCTGAGGCACTTCGCCATACGCTGGCCGCGCGTACTCTGCCTGCAGATTTACAAACAGCTTTCGAGAGAGCGAACAAGGCGGTGGACGAATCTTTTGCTCGCTTGAACGAGGCGCTTACCAAACTCGATCCCACGCTCGTCGAGGCCAGCCAGACGGGCGTTTCAAAAGTGCACTACCAACTGGATCGTCTGAGGGAGCGCGCCATGGCCGCTGAATTACGGCGCAGCGAGGTGATCGGCCGTCATGCGGAAGGGTTTAGCCAGGCTCTTTATCCAGAGGGCGCCCTGCAGGAGCGAGGCATTGCCGGTGTCTATTACCTCGCCCGCCATGGAATGGAACTGCTGAAGGGGATTTACGACGCGATGCGCCCGGATTGCCTGGACCATCAGATTCTTGAACTGTAGAAAGCGAAGTTTTAGCAGCCTCCAGTTTCAGTTCTTCAACCAGCTTTCCAGTTGCTCCACGGATTCCACACGGGGTTCGTGCCGGTCGCGGTAGGCTCCGGTCACATCAAACAAAACTGCTCGCATGCCCGCGTTTGTGGCTCCGATGTAATCGACCGAGTACACGTCGCCCACGTACAGACTCTCTTCGGCGCGTGCTTTCATGGTTTTCAGCGCTGCTTCAAAAATCTCAGGGCGCGGCTTCTCGAATCCGACAATTCCGGAATCCGTGATGCTTTCAAAACAGTCGGCAATACCACAGCGCGAAAGCACTTGCTCGATCTTTCCATCGGCGTTCGAGATGACGGCGATGCGAAACTTCTTCCGGATTCGCTCGAGGCCCGCGCGGGTTCCCGGCAGAATCTGATCCCAGTTGGCCGAGTTCTGCGTATTTTCAACAAGCCGCTGGACCAACCCATCACGGCCACTGGCGGCGTCATCGAGTTCGTCAAGCAAGTAAGAGTGAAATATCCACCAGAAACCGTGATCAACTCGACCGCTCCGCATACCCTGATCAAACTCCGTCTTGGTCCGGCGCTCCAGGGCCTGCCATTGCGCAAGAGTGGGATGACGAACGCTCGCGATTGGTGCCAGCATCTTCGTCCTGTTCGGGAAGAGTAAAGTGTTGCCAATATCGAAGAAAATAACGCGTGGCTCAGCCATGATTCCATCTTACTGAAAACTTCGGGCTGAACCCATCGCGGAGGGAATCGTCCGAGAAGTTCGCCGCGCCAACCTCCCAGGGAATGCGCCTTCATGCGATAAATCTAGCGAGGCATTGATGCTGGTGATGCCTCGTCCGCCATATCCGTGACCTGCGCCAGGAAAAAATGTAATATCCAATCCATCGTGGGAGTTCTATGAGGCGTCTTTCTTGCGAGCAACCTAGCGTGCTATGGCTCTTCTTTCGACAACCAGATTGATCGCTGGCTTTGCGCGCTCCAAGTTTGCTGCGCTATCCATTTACAGCCTGCTACAAGTCCCGTCCGCGCTGTTTGCATTCCTGCTGTTATTGCAACGTCATTCCAGCCGCCGCAACGATGTTTACAACATTCTTTGGGCGGTTGTCTTCGGATTCGCCACGCTGAATATCCTGAGCCTGGCGGCGCGACGGTTCGAACCAAACCGCCGCGGCCTTACCTTCGGAGAACTGATGGCGGTGCTCATTGTCTTACTCTCGATCTTCCTGCTGGGCTGGGAGTTGCTGAACATATTCCGCATCTTTCCTATCAAACTGCATGGTTAAACATCGCGTTCCGCCGTTTTTGCGGTATGATTCGCAAAGTGGCGAAGAATCTCCCCAATTTCGAAGTCACCTGTCCCTGTTGTAACGCGGTGCTCAAGATCGACGCGGCGATGCAAGCCGTAATCGCCCATACTGCGGCCGTGAAGCCCCGCATGTTCGCCGACATGGAAGACGCCGCCCGCGCCATGAAGGAACAGGATACCCGCCGCGAATCCATTTTCCGGCAATCGGTTGAGGCGCAAAAACATGCTTCCGAGTTGCTGGAAAAAAAGTTTCAAGAGGCGGTGAAGAAAGCCAAGGAATCTCCGGACACGGGCAAACCGATCCGCGATTTCGACTTGGATTAGCGCCCCGTTGGAATCGACGTATGGCGATTTGTCCTCTGCTTCTCGGGCACCGCGGCGCGCGGGCCGAGAAATCTATTCCCGAAAATTCTATTGCTTCTTTTGATCGGGCACTCGCCCAGGGATGCGATGGGTTTGAGTTTGACGTACGACTCTCCGCCGATGGCCACCCTGTGGTCTGCCACGACCCCACGGTTCACAGCCTCGAAGTTGATCACTGCTCGGCCCAACAATTGGGGCTGCCTCTTCTGTGCGATGTCCTGGAGCGCTACCAGACCACCGCTTTCCTCGACATCGAACTCAAAGTCCCCGGGTTGGCAGCGGCTATCCTGGATTTGCTTCGAGCACATCCCCCGGATCGCGGCTACGTAATTTCCTCGTTTCTGCCGGGAGCATTGCGGGCAGTGCATGACATGGACGCCACCGTTTCACTTGGCGTGATTTGCGAGACGCGCGCTCAGTTCAGCGCGTGGCCCAACTTGCCGATTAACTATGTGATCCCGCACAAGAAGCTGGTGACGCGAAGGGTTGCCACCGAGATCAGATGCAGCGGCAGGAAGCTCCTGGTCTGGACGGTTAATTCTGTGCAAGACATGAAGCGATTTGCCGAATGGGAAGTGGATGGAATTATTTCTGACGATCCCGAGAAGCTCGTCAGCACCCTGGGCTGAAAACGAACCCAGGAACAAAAGATAAAGTCAAAACTCCGCGTTGCAGAAATTCGATTTGCCCAGGTCTCCGTCTCCAGACATTATGGGATGGGCTAGTCCGCCGCTGCTTCGAATGCGGCGGTGTCTTGTGGGGCAGGCCTCAGAAACGCGGTGCGTTCCATCTCAAAAGCCTCCAGATTCGCGCCCATCGTAAGTTCGTTCCAGCCGAGCACGGCAGCGATGCGTAACGCGGCTTCGCGGCTGCAGGATTCCGACCAGCACGCGCCCAGAGCCACCGGAACACGGCGTAGCAGCACATCTCCAAGCGTTACGGCGTACTCTCTGCGATAGGCTTCCACCACCTCCGCGATTATGTGGGAGGTATGCGGACAAATCGGCGCCCGCAGTTCGGCGCTCACCAGGGCCATGCGCGCGATATCGGCGGCGCGTTTGCCGTGCCATTCCAGCATGCCCCTCGCGGATTCTTCGCTGACCGATCCGATCCGCGCAATTTCCAGCACGGCATCATCGAGCAAGGGATCAAGCGCCGGCCCCGGCCCCATCGCAAAAGTGTTCGGCTCCGCCGCCTCGAGCCCGATGTTCCGGGCGCACTCCCGCGCCAGAGAGGCCGCAGTTGTCAGCTTGCCGCCAAGCACCGAAATCATGCGGGTCGCGCCGTCATCCGCATGATCGTGAAGAATATGCTTCCGCGTTACCGCAGATGGACGGTTCTCCGGCGAATAGGGCAGCGGGCGGATTCCGGCGAAGGAATATTTCACGCTCTGCGCCGTGATCTTTGCCTTAGGAAACAATCGCGACACGGAGCGCACGAGGTAACTGATTTCATCCGCCGACGGCGCTGTCTTTCCTGGATCGCCGCTGTCGGCAACCTCCGTCGTCCCGACCATTACCTGATCGTTCCACGGAAGTACAAAAATCGGGCGACCATCCACCGCTTCGGTATAAACCGCCGCGTTCGGCGAACCCGGGAAACGCGGGACGACTATGTGTGAGCCGCGCACTCCCCCCAGCATGGGCTTGCCCATTCGAATGGAAGAGCGTTGGCATACGCGATCGGCCCATGGTCCACTGCAGTTGATCACCCACGCCGCGTCCACATGCGCGTCCCGGCCCGTGAGATGGTCACGCAGCAATACACCGTGGACGCGACCATGCGCCACGTCCACCGCGAGCGCCTCCGTGTGATTCCGGACTACCGCTCCGGCATCCACCGCTTCCAACAGCCACTCCGCGACCAGGCGTTCGGGAAATTCGCATTGCGCATCTTCATAATTAAAGAATGACCACTTGCGTCCCGCGTCGAGCGCTCGCTCCAGGCGCTTCAATTCCATGTCAGTGGCGTCGCTCGGTGGTTTTCCTGCCATACGCTGGTAGAGCCACAATCCCGTACGAACTTTCATCGCACTGCGCTGACTGCTTTCGTTTAGCAACAGCAGGAAGTGCATGGGATGTACCAGGTGAGATTTCTCGCGCAACAGTTTCTCGCGCTCGCGGAGCGACTCCCGCACCAGCCCCAGTTCGCCGTGCTCAAGGTAACGCAGGCCGCCGTGAATGATGCGCGTCGAGCGACTGGTTACTCCAGAGGCAAAATCCTTCTGTTCAATAAGCAGCGTTTGCTTTCCCGCGCGGGCGCACTCCCGCGCCACGGCCACGCCATTGATACCACCGCCGATTACCACCACGTGAAAGTGTTGACCTTCCAGGCTGGCTCGTGGATTTGCCGCTAGCACCATATGGATCCGTACACCAGAGTAACTTCTTGGAGGTTACTAAATTCCGGGTTCGAGCGCTTACCCTGCGATCCGTAGAGTCTGCACCGCGCCGCTGGCGGGGAACAGGTCACCTTGGTGCTGCAAAGTGCCTGACCGAAAGTCCGGCTGGAACGGCGGAAAGTTCGCATTCCTGGGCAAAAACAAACCGGCCCGCTGGGGTGCAGCGGGCCGGTCGTGTACTTTGCAATTCGCTTTCTTACGCGACTTTGCGCTCAGACTTCGCGCTCGCCCCCGCACTCTTGGAGAACAAATCAATCATCTGCTTATTGAATGCGGGGATGTCATCGGGCTTGCGGCTGGTTACCACTCCGTTACTCAAAACCACTTCTTCGTCCACCCAGGTGCCACCTGCGTTTCGAATATCGGTTTTTAGAGATGGCCAGGAAGTAATTGTGCGGCCACGCACGGCGCCCGCTTCCACCAGCATCCAGGGGCCATGGCAGATTGCCGCAACCGGCTTCGCGTGCTCGATAAAGTGTTTCACAAACCGCACCGCATTCGGATTCATGCGCAGCTGGTCGGGATTCATAACGCCGCCAGGAAGGAGCAAGGCGTCGTATTGAGCGGGGTCAGCCGAATCCAGAGTGATGTCTACTGAGACCTCTTCGCCCCAGTCTTTTTTGTCCCAACCCTTGATCTTTTTGCCGGTGGGAGAGACAACTTGGGTTTTCGCGCCCGCCTCTTCGAGCGCTTTTTTCGGTTTTGTCAGTTCCGATTGTTCAAAGCCATCGGTCGCAAGAATTGCTACAGTTTTCCCTTGAAGATTATTCGGCATGAAATTTCCTCCTTAAATATATTGACTGGTAATTGTTTGGATGCGGTGGCGGGGATAGCGGTTTATCGCTATTAACAAGGCGGTGTGCCGCGTGCGTTGCTCGTTCTGCCGCGGCTCATTTAAAGTGGTTGCAAATGTCCACGACCGGCGAACGTTTCGAACGCGCAGTTTCCATCATGGAGCGCTTGCGGGCTCCCGGGGGCTGCCCATGGGATCGGGAACAAACTTTCGATTCCATCAAGCCTTACACACTGGAAGAGACCTACGAAGTTCTCGAAGCCATCGATAATCGCGACTGGGACGAACTTCCCGGCGAACTCGGTGACCTGCTTCTGCAGGTACTTTTTTATTCCGAAATGGCTAAGGAGCAGGGAACGTTTTCCATCGATGACGTGCTCGACCGGCTCTCGGACAAGCTGGTGAACCGGCACCCGCATGTGTTCGGCGATGTGAAAGCGGATACTTCGGCTGAAGTAAAGCGCAATTGGGAGGCGCTCAAAACCGAGGAACGAAAGAAGCGCATGGGGGAGAGTGCGGATGAGGCAGATGGCGCGGCTGGGGCTCCGGCAAAATCGATCCTGGCAGGAATTTCTTCGGCTATGCCGTCTTTGCTGGAGGCCCACAAGATCAGTTCGCGCGCGGCTCAGATTGGTTTCGACTGGCCGAACATGGAGGGTTTGTTCGACAAACTCGCCGAGGAAACCGCCGAACTTCGCCAGCACTTGCAGGAATTTCCCGCTCCCGGACCGAGCCCGGAAGGCCGGGGCGTGGCCGGTTCGGGGCGGCCGGCCATTCCGGAAGATCTGCGAATGCGGCTCGAAGAAGAGGTGGGCGATCTTTTTTTTGTGCTGGTCAATATCGCACGTTACCTGGCGATTGATCCCGAATCGGCTCTGCGTAAGACCAACCGCAAGTTCCGGCGACGCTTTCAGTGGATGGAGGAGCGCCTGGGTAACAACGCTGGCACTCTCGAGAGCGCCTCGATGAATGAGCTTGAATCCCTCTGGCAACAGGCCAAGCGGCGGGAGAAGCGATCGTGAGCGCGGACGCAATCGCGATCCGGCGCTGTGAAGGACTCGATGAACTGCGGGCTTGCGTTGCCTTGCAAAAGGAAATCTGGAATTTTACCGATGCCGAACTGGTTCCGCTGCGAATGTTCGTGGTGGCGGAAAAAGTTGGTGGACAAGTGATGGGCGCGTTCGCCGGCGGGCAGATGATCGGTTTTGCGCTTTCCGTGCCGGGTACGCGTTCGGGCCACGTCTATCTCCACTCGCATATGTTAGCTGTGGCCAAAGAGCATCGCAACGGCGGGTTGGGGCGCCGGCTCAAGCTGCTGCAGCGCGAAGATGCACTTGCGCGCGGCATTGAACTGATCGAATGGACCTTCGATCCGCTCGAGATCAAGAATGCTTATCTCAATATCGAAAAACTGGGCGCGATCGCCCGGCGCTACAACATCAACCAGTACGGAATTACATCGTCGCCGCTGCAAGGCGGACTTCCCAGCGACCGGCTTATCGCCGAGTGGTGGCTGAAATCCAGGCGCGTGGAAAGTTTGCTGGAAACGGCCAAGATTCCTGCATTCAAGCAACAATCAGGCATTGAAGTTCCGGCGCAGATTTACGAGTGGAAGTCCGCGGTGGAAACGCGCGGCGAGGCGCGAAGAGTGCAGGAACGCAACCGCGAGCAGTTTCTTCAGGCTTTCGAGGGCGGGCTCGCCGTGTTAGGTTACGAGCGCGACCCCGCAGGCAACGGCAAATTTTTGCTCGGCGAATGGGATGAGAAGTGGTCGTATGCGTCGAAGGAATGATTTACCAAGGAGACACGGAGGCACGGAGAAAAAAAACTTTGTTTTTCTCCGTAACTGGTATGCCTCTGTGGTGAGATCTTTTGTTTCCGCACATTATCATTATGAAGATTGAAGCCATTACACTCCGTGAGATTCACATGCCGCTCGTCCATTTTTTCGAGACGAGTTTCGGGCGCACCTACAGCCGTCGTATCCTTCTGCTGACCGTATATTGTGGAGGTGTGAACGGTTGGGGCGAATGCGTAGCGGGTGAAGATCCCTTTTACAGCAGCGAGTGGACTGAAAGCAGCTGGTTGACCATCACTCGTCATCTGGCCCCGGCCGTGCTCGGACGCAATCTCGAATCGGCGCGCGACTGTGCGGCTCTTTTCTCCAGAGTGCGCGGCCACCGCATGGCCAAAGCCGCACTCGAAAATGCGCTGTGGGACGCAGAGGCAAAACAAAAGAACATGCCTTTATGGAAGTTGCTGGGAGGCACGCGGAATGAGATCCCTTGCGGGGTCTCCATCGGCATTCAGGATTCGGTCGAGCAACTGCTCGATAAAATTCAGATCGAACTGGCCGCCGGCTATCGCCGCATCAAGATCAAAGTAAAGCCGGGCTGGGACGTAAATGTGCTGGAGAAAATCCGCTCGCGCTGGGCCGACATCACGCTGAGCTGCGACGCCAACTCGGCCTACACTTTGGATCAGGTCGAACATCTGCGCTCGTTTGATCAATTCAACCTGCTGATGATCGAGCAGCCTCTTTGGGATGACGACATTTTCTACCATGGGCGTCTGCAGCGAGAACTGAGAACCGCCATTTGTCTGGACGAATCCATCGTTAACGCGCGCGCCGCGGCGGTTGCCGTGGAGACCGGCGCATGCCGCATCATTAACATCAAAGTGGGGCGCGTCGGCGGGTTCACTGAAGCCCGAAAAATTCACGACATCTGTCAGTCTCAGAAAATTCCCGTCTGGTGCGGCGGGATGTTGGAATCCGGAATCGGCCGCGCCCACAACATCGCGCTTTCTACGCTGCCGAATTTCAGCCTGCCGGGAGACGTCTCTGCATCGAAGCGTTACTGGAAGGAGGATATTATTGATCCCGAAGTCCAGGTCTCAGGGCAGGGAATGATTGCGATCCGCGACCAGCCGGGCACGGGCTACGAAATCAAGGAAGACCTGATCGAGAGATTGACCGCGCGCAAAGAAACGCTTCGCGCAGGCGCATGAGAAATCGTTCTAGTGCGATTTATTCTCGGATGTCGCCGTCTCAGCTTCCCGGTTTTGCGCCAGCTTCACCTCTTCCGCCTTTAGTATTTCCACGCCTTGGGCAAAGGTGGTGTCATCGGGCACGGGTTGGAAGTCGCTGAAAACTTCGTCTGACTTCATCGCCAGACTCTTGAACAGCAAAATCTTCCCCGTAAAGCTAAGGGACATGTGGGAAACTTCCCAGCAGCCGTTGCCAACGTCACGCTGTTCAACCAAAAAGTGTCCGCCCTTATCGAGGTGACCCAGGATTCCCCAGCCAAACGCGACTTCTTTGAATAAAGTCCCGTCGATTCTTACAATCCGGCGGGCGACAGGGTCGATTACCAGGAATCCATCCATGCCGACCAAAACCTGCTCCGCGTGAGTAGGCGGCTGATAGGCCGGGTTCGGCCGAAACTTCAAACGCAGCAACTGCCGTCCCGGATCGCCGGCACCCGCCGCTTCCGTTTCCTCCCCGTCGTATTGGTAGAGAAAAGCATCGGGCAGGGCCTTCACAATGCGCACGGTGCGCTCGGCATTTTCTTGTTCTTGTATATGTTTGCGGCGGAGTTGTTCAGCGTTGCCCGCCAGTGCGGCCAGGCGGCCTTCCTCGCCCTGCACATCCTGCGGCGCCAGGGGCTTGTCATTGTAGGCGACGGTTATCCCGGCGATAGCATCGCGCGTTTCCACATAGAGCCGGATTTGAGAACCTTGCGGAGTCTGCTTGCGATCGCGAAACATGTGCTTCGCGGTACTGTTGTTCGCGGCTACTTCATTGGCAACGGTGGCCCGCACCAATTCGAGGCACGAGGCTGGGTCCTGAACTGACGCAGATGCGGATCCTAGTCCGGTAGCGAGGGCGCCTAGTAAGACCACGATGGCGACCTGCGAGGTCATCTCTGGCCGGCTTCTCATGTTCCGCTCTCTCCGCCTGCTATTGGAAGTGTACCAATTTCAGTTTTAATCGATCTCTACAGGAAAGCGGGTATTTTGTTCGCGTCCAGGCAAGGCTTGCCGCACACTCCATGCCTTGCGTATAGTCGTAACAGTGTTTCAGTAGTGATTCCTCCGCGCGAGAGTTCACGGGGAGCCGTCCGACACTGATTCCGTGGCGCTTATCCGGTTGAATATATCCCGTTCGAACATATTTTGCTGAATCAGGAGCGCGTCCAATGAGCACACCAGCCAGCGGCTTGGCACAAATCGGCAAGTCAGTCGTCATCAAGGGCGAGCTTTCGGGCAGCGAAGATCTATATCTCGATGGCCAGGTCGAAGGCAGTATTGCTCTTAAAGGCAATAGCCTGACGGTGGGACCCAACGGCCAGGTGAGGGCTAGCGTCGACGCCAAAGGCGTGGTCGTGCAGGGAAAACTCGAAGGCAACATTCAGGCCAGTGACCGCGTAGACTTGCGCAAGTCCGCCATCGTCACCGGGGATATCTCGACCCAGCGCATCTCCATCGAAGAGGGCGCGTTTTTGAAGGGCAAAGTTGAGATCCAGCGAACCGATCCAAAGTAGTTTTAAGGTGAACGCGTCGGCTAAAATGGGAGAAGTTAGGGAAGTTAGGGTGTCGTCAGTCTCGCAGACTTTCATGAAATTTTTTCGCGGTTCTTCCGGACCGGAGACTATCCCGGCGCAGGGTTCGCAGAAGCTTACCCGCCGCTCCAGCGGTTTGGGCGAGTTGTCTCGCACCTGGGACTCCGCTGAAAACCTGTGCGTGCTCGATTTGGGATCGACCTCACCGACCAACATCCGCCATTTCACCGAACACGGCCACAGAATCTACAGCGAAGATCTGCTGACGGCTTCCACCGATCCGGAGCTTCTCACTAAAGACGAGCAGGGAAATGCGATTCTCGACAGCCGTAAGTTTCTTGCCGACAACCTGGTCTATCCCGCCGCTCACTTCGACTTTGTTCTGTGCTGGAATCTGCCTGACTATCTCGATGAAAGCCTGGTAAAGCCCGTCGTAGGACGGCTCTGGTCGGTGCTCAAGCCCGGCGGCATGCTTCTGGCGTTCTTCCACACTCGTGATGCCGGCCCAGACTCGCCTTGCCACCGCTTCCACATTGTCGGGGCAGACACGCTTGAGATGCAGAAAATCGTGCTGCGCCGCGAAGCGCGCCGCGGGCCGACAGGGGCGGTGCACACGGCCGTTTCGGAAGGGTTTCAACTGCAACGTGTATTCAACAATCGGCACATCGAGAATCTCTTCCGCGACTTCGCCTCCATTAAATTCTTTCTTGCCCGGGATAACGTCCGAGAAGTGCTGGTTGTCCGCTAGGCAGCTTGCTCTTCTTAAGCCTGCGTTTTCCAGATAATTACTCCCATGCGGAAAAGGTAGTGGCGGGAAATCTCCAGCTGGGCGAGCAACCCAGAAGAAGAATCAGACACGAGCATGTCTTGAATTTCCCTTGGCACGTAGGCGCGCCGCACCGAGGTCAGCCCGTCCAGCCACGCCACCCGATTGCGCATGATGGGATAGCCGACATACGCCAAGGCCAGATGCAGAGGATGGCGCACCAGATCGTTAATCAGCACCGCGCGCCGGCTTACCCGCAGTGCTTCCTGCGAAAACTTTTTGAGTTGTTGCGGGTCCAGATGATGCGCAAATAGATTGCAACTGACCACGTCGAAGGTTCCGTCCGCAAAAGGAAGGGTGAGCGCATCGGCTACAACGCTGTGATTCCGCCCCGGACGATGGGCGGCGGGATCTTCCCCGGGCAGATGGGACCGGGCCATGTCCAGCAGA
Source organism: Acidobacteriaceae bacterium (assembly GCA_003131635.1). GTDB lineage: Bacteria > Acidobacteriota > Terriglobia > Terriglobales > Acidobacteriaceae > Sulfotelmatobacter. The sequence continues at coordinate 9,560 of PKVZ01000297.1, read as the reverse complement.
GTTACATCCAGCGAGATTCCGCGTTGGGCCAGCCTTTGACGAACCAGTTCAGGCAATTGACCTGACCCGGCTGCGACTTCCAGGAGAGAAAGTTGTGTGATTCCGGCTGCCTCAGCTACGCGATGAACCATCTTCTGCGTGGTGGTGACCCCGCCAAACCAGCGGTTGATTCGTCCCAGAACTGTCAGAACGGCTTGCGCTTCGCGCGGCGAGCAGACGTCAGAATCGAGAATCTCCGGTGCGTCGACTCGCTGCATAGGGATATGGCGTTGACACTGCTGGATTGCGGCCGGTTGACCAGCCCTAGACTTCGGCCAATTCTTCTTCCAGCAATTGCTTGTTATACAGGTCGCTGTAGTAACCGTTCAAGGCGAGCAGTTCGTCGTGTGTGCCCAGTTCCACGATGTGGCCGTCGTGCAGCACGGCGATGCGGTCGGCATTGCGCACTGTGGAAACGCGATGGGAGATGAAAATTGTGGTGCGTCCCTGCATCACCTCGCGCAAGTGATTGAGAATCCTGTCTTCGGTGTGAGTGTCTACACTGGAGAGCGCGTCATCCAGAATGAGGATGCGCGGGTTGCGGATCAGAGCACGAGCGATGGCGGCGCGCTGCTTCTGCCCTCCAGAGAGGGTGATCCCGCGCTCGCCCACCATCGTCTGATAGCGGTCGGGAAAGCCCTCGATATCGGCGGCAATGTTGGCCGCGTCGGCGGCGTCGTGAATCTCCTGATCGCTGGCAGATTCGACGCCCAGTGCAATGTTTTCGCGAATGCGATCGCTAAACAGAAATGTTTCTTGCGGAACAAATCCAATACTGCCGCGCAGCGCCGCCAGAGAAAACTCACGGATCGGCCGGCCATCCACCAAAACCATCCCCGGCGCGGCATCGTAAATGCGCGGAATCAGGCTGACCAGCGTGCTTTTGCCAGAACCTGTCGGACCTACAATCGCCATACTGCTGCCCGTTGGAATGTGCAGGTTCAGGTTATGCAGGACGCGCTTGCCGTCGTACTCAAAATTCAGCCCGCGGAATTCGATCTCCCCTTGTATTTCCCGGTCTCTTGCGCCAGATTCATCCTTGATCGCGGGTTGCTCTTGCAGAATTTCGTTCAGCCGTACCAGCGACGCCGTGCCCCGCTGGAAAATGTTGACCACCCAGCCCAGAGCGATGATAGGAAACGTCAATTGCATCATGTAGATGTTGAATGCCGTGAACGCGCCAATCTGCATGCGCCCGGCCAGCACTTCCCGGCCGCCCATCCACAACACCAACACCATTGCCAGGCCCAGCATGAGTTCCAGTGTCGGCCAGAGCATGCCCATCAGACGCACCAGTTTGAGACTGCGCGCCACGTACTCCTGATTGGCGGCTTCGAAGGACGCAATCTCCGCCTCTTCCTGCACGTAGGCGCGAATCACCCGCGCTCCCGAAAAGTTTTCCTGCGCCCGCGCCGAAATGTCGGAAAACATCGCTTGAATTCTCTCAAAGCGTTCGTGAATGCGTCGTCCGAAATACTGAATGGTGACGCTCACAATCGGCAGCGGCAGAAACGCATACAAGGTCAGCCGGGGACTGTTGTGCACCATGAACCACAGCGCTGCGGCGGTAAACACAAACGTATTGGCCGAGTACATGATGGCCGGTCCCATCAGCATGCGCACCGCATTCAAATCATTGGTAACTCTTGCCATAATGTCGCCGGTACGCATGCGCTGGTAATAGGAGTAGGAAAGCGTTTCCAGATGCGCAAATAGATCGTTTCGCAGATCGAACTCAATGTCGCGTGAGATGCCGATTACAACCCAGCGCGTCAAAAAAAGAAAAATGCCGCGAACCGCCGCCAGCGCCAATATCTGCAGCGCAAAGACCAGCAGCTTATGGCGGGTAACGTCACCTTCCAGACTCTGTGCGGCCTTGCCGATCACTCTAGGCAGCCCCGCCCATGCGCCATTGCTCAAGATGATGCAAAACGTACCAAAGACAAACCCCCAGCGATAGCGCTTGAGATAGGGCAGTAGCGGACGCATGCTCTTAGGAATCATGTGCTTGCTGTAGATGAAATTTTAGCAGGCGGGGTGCAGGTCTTGTCCAGGAAGACGAGGAGGAAGGCGAAATAGGGATCGAGTAGTAAATTTAAGAGGCGCTGACGTCAGCCTGAACTGACCGCCGTTCAGGCTCGCGGCCTCGCTGCGGAAAGGGCGGAAAGAGATCTCGACCGAAAGCGATTGCGCCGACCGCCGCCAGAACCATTGCCCATGCGGCGAAAAATATCCATCCAAGATCGAAGATCAATACCTCAGCCAGATCCATCACAATGCCCTCGGCGTTGAGACCGGGAAAAAGCCGCGCGAGACCGGGGAGAGATCCGATCCCGCGCCGCAAGTGAATCATGCCAGCAATAGCGCGGAATCCGGGCTTACTCCTGCGGAGCAGCCGGGGCGTTTTGCATGTGCTGCTGCATACGCGCTTCCCGATTGGCTTCCAACTCCTTCATCTTGCTCTGCTGATCGGGAGTGAGCAATTGGAATAGTTCGTTGTGAATGCGGGTTTCCTGCACCCTCAGCTGTACCAGAGTCTGCTCCTGTTGCGAAACCAGGCTTTGCACCTTGGCTTCATCATAGGTGCCTTCCTCATACGGCTTGAGCTGCTGCTCCATCTGGTGAAGTTGCGTCATCAGCGGTTTCACAGTGGGCCACTCTTTCTCCATCACCGCCTTCATCTGCGCCTTCTGGTCGTCGGTCAAGTTCAGAGCCTTGGCCCAGAAGCCCATCAGGTGGCCTTCCATGCCGAACGCGTGGCCATGCATGGGCGGAGGCGCGTCCGCGGTTTGCGATTTGGCGATCGCACTGCCCAGCATTACGGCCAGCGCCGCAACGAGCAAACGAAAACGGATCGATTTCATATTCTTTTTTAACTCCTTCAGGGCCGGCTCCTTCAACCGCTTTCTTTCAGGAACCTAGCACTTTTTGGGTACACTTATAGGAACACGATCTGGACGGGAAAGTAGTAAAAAGTGAGTAAATCCGAGTAAAGTTTTGTCACGATGGAACTGCGGCCCGTTTGACAATTCTTTACCCCGAACCTTGGCCGCATGGTGCACAATGAGAGCCAGAAATAATATGGAACGCATTCTGGTAATTGACGATGACGTTGAACTCTGCACCCTGGTGGGCGAATACCTGCAGGCGGAAGGCTTCGTGGTGGAGGCCGCGCACGACGGCGAGAGCGGGCTGCAGCGTGCCACCGGCGGTGGGTATTTACTGGTTGTGCTCGATGTGATGCTACCCGGCATTAATGGTTTTGAAGTGCTGCGGCGAATTCGCGCCACCTCTCGCCTGCCCGTGCTGCTGCTCACGGCGCGCGGCGAAGATGTGGACCGAATTGTGGGTCTGGAGATTGGCGCCGACGATTATCTGCCAAAACCATTTAACCCGCGAGAACTAGTCGCGCGGATTCGAGCCATTCTGCGCCGCACCCGCGGCGACAAGTCCTCTCCGGCGGCGCCCGACATCGTGCGCGTAGGCGAGATCGAACTCGACCCCGCCACACGCAGCGTGCGCCGCGACGGCCAGCCGGTTGATCTCACCTCGGTGGAATTCAACTTGTTGGAAGTATTGCTGCGCGAGGCTGGACGGGTAGTTCCGCGTGAACGTCTGGTGAATGCTGTGCTCAGCCGCAAATTCTCGCCCTTCGATCGCAGCATCGATATGCACGTCAGCAAGGTGCGAAAGAAACTTGGCGATACGGATAACGACGAGCACATCAAAACCATTCGCGGTGTCGGTTACATCTTTGCCCGGCCCCGGGAGAACGCCGGGGAAAAGGCTAAAGTAAAGACAACGCCATGAAGACGCTCTTCCTGAAGATTTTTCTCTCCTTCTGGGCTGCCCTGGCCCTGTTTCTGGTGCTTGCAATCCTGGTGATGCTGGCCTTTCGTCCCCAGCGTAATTCAACCTGGGACGCGCTGCGCACCACAGCCCTCACCGACGCGATCGCTGCTTACGAGCATGGCGGGACGCAGCAGGCGCATGACTATCTGGAAAACCTGCAGCGCACCCATCACGTGCGGGCTTACGTCTTCGATGAGCTGGGAAACGAGATATCGGGGCGCTCCAGCCAGGGCTGGGCGGAACACGTAGCCGCCGGCAAGCCGCTGCCACCGCGCCCGGGAATGGTTTTTCCGCGTCCGCAGATCCTGACCGAATCGAAAGCCTCGAGCGACGGGCGCCATCTTTACACCATTGCGATGGAGCTGCCGCCCGGACCGCGCGTCTTTTTCGGACCGTGGGGCATACCGATGCCGGGCTTGATCATTGCCGTCATTTCTACGGGAGTGGTTTGCTATTTTCTAGCCTGGTATATGACCAAGCCCGTGGCTCGGCTACGAGCCGCCACTCAGCGCCTGGCTGCGGGCGACCTGACGGCGCGCGCCGGCTACCCACACAGCAAAGGCGGCGACGAGATTGCCGGACTGATGCGCGATTTTGACACCATGGCGGGGCGGCTGGAGACGCTGGTCAAAGCTCAATCGCGGTTGCTCAACGACATCTCTCACGAGCTGCGCTCTCCGCTGGCGCGCTTGAATGTGGCGCTTGGACTGGCGCGGCAGCGCTCCGGCCCGGAAAGCGCAAGCATGCTGGAGCGCATCGAACTCGAGGCCAGCCGCCTCAACGAACTGATTGGCCGCCTGCTGACTCTGGCTCGCCTGGAAGACGGGGAGCAGCGCGTGGCATCGACGCCCGTTCTCCTGGATGAAGTCGTACTGAACGTATGTGAGGATGCCGAGTTCGAGGCGCAGGCGCGGCACTGCCACGTGCGCAGCGACATTCCTGAGGGGAATTGGGGAGTGCGCGGCGAAGCGTCACTGCTACACAGTGCAATCGAGAACGTCGTGCGCAACGCCATCCGGTATACGCGCGAGGGTACGACGGTCGAGATTCATCTGGAACGGTCCGCGCACTCCGGCGCCGCTGAAGCGGTGGTCAGCGTCGCCGATTGCGGATCGGGCGTTCCAGCGGACGCACTCGAAAAACTTTTCCAGCCGTTTTACCGCTTGGACGATGATCGCGGACGGCAGACCGGAGGAGTCGGTCTAGGCCTGGCCATCACCGAGAGGGCGGTGCGCTTTCACGGCGGACGGGTAGCGGCTTTCAACCGGGCGGAAGGCGGGTTGGGGGTCGAGATTCATCTACCGCTGTTGCCTGACAGCGTCGCTGGTCGGGTGTCCGAACCGGTGGCCGCAGAACAAGAAGTATGAGTCGGTGGCCAATGTTTAGCGCCCAGTGGTCAGTCCCACTCCTAAAAACAAGTCTGAATACTGGCATCTGGCCACTAACCACTGCCACTGACCACTGCCAGGCAACTCGCAACCGCTTCCGCGGTTCCAATAAGTCTTAGCGGGGTTTGCTCTTCCCGCGCATTCCTGATACATAAATGGATGGCCATCCACGCCTTCATAAAGTGTTCGGACCCGGACTGGGGCTGCCGGGATCGCGGTAGTATGTCTACAGGAGATAACGAGAAGAATGCGGACAAGGGTTACCTGGATTTGGGGAATCGCGGTTCTGATTTCGGTCGCAGTGCTGGTGGCGTGCAGCAGCAAGTACTCGTCCTCCAACAACGGGCTGGTGGTCGTTTCCACGCAGGCCAATGCGGTGATGGATACGTTCAGCCTCGACATCGGCAATGGCCATATCTCGCAGGTCTTTAACTCGAATGGGCCACCCACGAATGGCGTACCGACATCCGTGGTTCTGGATCCAGCGGCTGATTTTGCCTACGTGTTGGTCACTCAGAGTACGTATGTGAACGCCAGTTCCACTGGGATTGAAACGTTCACGGTCGCATCTGACGGGAAATTGGGATCGGGAACAACGACTGGGCTGAATCCGAGTACCAAAGCGACCGCTACCTGCATCCTTACGCAGAATGGCAACCCCATCACGCAGGATATCCCGGTGACCGTCCAGGCACCCGTGGTCCCCGCCGCGATCGTGATTGATTCGGCGGGAAAATTTCTGTTCGTGGCTGACGCATCGACGAGTGCCCAAGCTACGTACCAATGCAACGGTGCGCCGGTGACGGGCGCGGTCCCGGTGCCAGGAGCGGTGTCGGTTCTTGCTGTGAGCAATGGCACGTTGACCGAAGTCGCCGGTTCGCCTTTCCCATTGCCGGCACAGACCGGCGGTACCACCCCGAGTGCTTCCGCGCTCGCCGTCACTCCAACCGTTTATCCGGCCGCGTACTCCATTTGTTCTGTGAACGTGCCGCCCACTACTGAAAACCTCTATGTGACGGATTCCGTCAATTACGAACTTCTGAACTACTCCGTATCTTCGTCAGGCGTGCTTAGCTTGGTGCCCACGTCCTCGACGCCGGGAATTCCGACAGGCACGGTACCCTCCGGAGTGGCGGTCGATCCCTGCAACCGTTTTGTTTACGTGTCCAACGGACAACCCGACAATAGTGTGAGCGCTTTTACGGTTTGCAACGCCGTGAACCTGCCGGTGTGCACTGCGGCCGATTTTAGCCTGCGAGAGGTCACGGGCTCTCCGTTTGTGGCGGGTAATTCTCCGGGGCCTTTGATGATGGATGCGTACGCCAATTTCTTATATGTCGTGGATACCGGGCAGAACGCGATCTCAGCCTATCGGGTGAGCACCACCACCGGTAGCCTGACGCCGTTGAGTCCGGCAACTATCACGACGAATTCATTTCCCACATCGATTGCGATCCGCAGCGACGACTCCTGGCTGTTTGTGGCGAACCTTAACCAGGCCACGGTGTCGGAGTATGCCATTACGCCTGCTACCGGTACATTGTCGCCGCAGGCGCCAATTCAGACCGATAACTTTCCCTGGGGAGTGGCGGTGAAATAGTTCTGCGGCCGAATCAAGGGCGCTTAGGTAGGAATTTTAAGAATCAGGTAGGCGCCGACCAGAGCGAAAATCAGGTCCGGAGACCAAGCCGCCAGGGCCGGCGGAAGCTGGCTCAGATCTCCCATGGCCTCAAACAGCCGCGATACCACCGTATAGACCACAGCGATTCCCACCGCAATCGCGACGCCAGTGATGGCGCCTTTCTTGGCTGCCGAAAGTGAAAACGGGACGGCGAGCACGGCCATAATTAAAGTAATCATCGGGAAAGACAGTTTCTTATTTAGCTGCACGCGCAGTCGCACCACGTCGAAGCCACTTTGCTGCAGATCGCGGATGTATCGGCCCAACTCCTCATAGTTCATCTCGGAATACTGTTTCACTTCCTTCTTGAAGTAGGACGGCGCTTCGCTGAGTTCGGGGAAGGTGGAGACCTCGAAGGTGCGGTAGCCGGCAATGGCCGCTCCTTTCAGCGAGCGCTCCCAGCCTTGTTCGAAGATCCAACGATTCAGATTGTCGGCCCAGTGGGCGCGATCGGCGTGTACACGCTGTGAGATGGAAAAGCTGGCAGGATCGATTTGAAAGATGGTGACGTTGGCGAACTGATCGCGATCGGGATCGAAAAATTGATAGTAGTAAATGTCATTATGCTGGCCGAAAATCCACTTGCGGTCAGGACGCAAATAGGTTTGCGCAGGCTTGCCCTTGATCTGATTGTGCAACGCTTCCTGGCGTTTGTTGGTGTGAGGCAGGTAGAACTGATCGGCGAAAAATAATCCCGTCGCCAGGAAAGAAGCCGCCACTATTACAGGGGTCACGATGCGGTAGATGCTGGTTCCAGTCGCTTTGATGGCCGTGATCTCGTTGGACCGATTCATCAAGCCAAACGTGATCAGCACTGCCAGCAGCATGATCAATGGGGCAACGCTGTAGAGCAGGTAGGGCGAAACGTTGAGCAGATATTCCGCGACCACGATAAACGGCGTCTGATTGCGCAAAATGTCGCCCAGCAACTCGAACAGAGTGAACACCAGCAGCAGAACCAGGAATGTGGAGAGGATCATCCCCAGATAGATAAAGAAATCGCGCAGCACGTAATCGTCGAGCAGGGTAGGAAAACTGGCGCTGAATACGCGGCGGCGCGTGGAAGCACGCTCGAAGGCGTTGGCGCTGTCTCTGCGTCCCAGGCGGAATGTGGGGACTTGGCCGGCGGCATGAGGGTCGCGCTTTCCCCCCAATCGGAAGGCTGAAAGTGCAATGGGCCGGCGTTCGGCTTGCCACAGTAGGATTGCACCCGCGGCGAAGAAAGCGATATTGGCCAGCCACGCTCCGAGCATCGGACCGACCTTCCCCTGCCGCGCCAGCGACACCCCGAGGAGGGAGACGAAGTAGTAGACAAAAACCAGAGCAATCGTGAGGACGAACCCTCCTGACTTTCCGCTTTTCTTCGAAGAAAGTCCCAAAGGAATCCCGACCATGGCGAGCACCAGACAGGCCGTAGGCAGTGCGAAGCGGCGGTGAAATTCGATGAGATACCAGCGCGCCGATATCGGGTCGACGCGCCGGGCGTGATCGCGTAGTTCCCCGGTGCTGATTACGCCAACTGGGATTTGTTCGTCGGATTTGTTTTCCGTAGCGGGCAGTTCGATGGGGATGTCAGTTTGCTGGAAAGTGGAGATTTGGTAATGGTCGGCGACTTTGGGATCGGTTTCGTGAGTCGAGCCGTCGATCAGATGCAGATGCAGGCGATCCTGCCCCTCGGGGACGACGATGCCCTCGTGAGCCAGCGTAATGCTCGGATTGGCCGGATCGGAGATGTCGGCGAGAAATACGCCTTTCCAAACAGCGGCGCCCTGCGCGGTGTGCACGTCCTGCACGTAGAGCACGCGTTTGGGAAAGCCTTCGTAGAAAACGCGGGGTTGAACTTCAAAAGAAACCTGCGACCCAGTGAGCTGATCTTCAAGGCGCCCCAGTGAAGCCATCGACCACGGTGCGAGATAAAGTCCGTTGAACAGCGCCAGCATCCAGGCGGCGACGACAAAGATTGCCAGCACGCGGCCAAAGCTCCACACGCCCATGCCGCTGGCGCGCATGGCGGTAATTTCGCTATCGGCGGCGAGGCGGCTCAGGCCAATCAGAATGCCCACCAGCACGCTCATCGGAATCGTATAAGTGAGCGCGAGCGGGAGGGTATAAAAGAAGATTTGCGCGACGCTGGGCAGCGGGGCGCTGGCGCGGACGACGAGTTCGAGAATGCGTCCGAGATCGCGCGTGAACAACACAAAGGTAAAGATGGCCGCGCCGATAAGGGCGTGCGAACTTACTTCGCGGAGAATGTAGCGGGTTAGAATCCGCATGGAGGACGCGCGTCTGAGGGCAGGATAGCACGGGGGTGTTGGGCGAAGCGGATTGCTCGTGCCTAGATATCTTGTTATTGGAATAATTAACTTACCCGAAGTCCGACCCTGAATTCGTGAAGGGCGGCGGGCACGCGAAGGCCGAATCGTATTCCGGCGGCCAAGCTGAACGAGTCTTTCGCGAGTTGAATTTTCTCGTGCTTCCCTGGTGATCTGGATAAAAAAATACAGATCAAGCTTCTAAGTCTATGATTTTGCTGGAGATAGCGTCGGGGTGGGTCCGGCGAATCCCGGTAGAATATTGCAAGGAAAGAACTTGCCGGCAAA
>PKVZ01000293.1:6497-9026 GCA_003131635.1 Acidobacteriaceae bacterium | reverse complement strand
CCGAGATTGCCGATGCGCTCGAGGCCATCAAGCTGTTCGATACGCACCAGACGCAGCGCGACTGGGAATTTTTTCGCAAGACGGCGCGCGAGATGCTTTGGCCGCACATTGACACCGAGTATCAGCAGGAGTTGCAGGGCATTGCCGATGGCGTGAAGGCGCACGGCGGCGACCTGGATGTGTATGACATCGTCGCGCTCAATGCGTTCGAAGAAGTCCCGGACTACTACGTGCCATGGTTGAACAAGCGCGAGAAGCAGGCGCGAGCGCCGAGGTTGAAGGCTCCGGGCAACTGCAGCGCGTTTATCGCCACTGGCGCGTACACCAAAGATCATCAGATCGTCATCGCGCATAACAATTGGACGAGCTATCTGGCGGGCGAGCGCTGGGTGGTGATCTTCGATATTTTGCCGCAGCACGGGCAGCGGATTCTGATGGACGGCTTTCCTGGAGTGATTACCAGCGACGACGATTTCGGCGTGAATGCGGCTGGGATCATGATCACGGAAACCACTATCACGCAATTCGAAGGTTGGGATCCGAAGGGGAAGCCGGAGTTCATGCGCTCGCGCAAGGCGCTGCAGTATGCCGAAAGCATCGACGATTACGCGCGCATTATCAAAGAAGGGAACAACGGGGGATACGCCAACGATTGGCTGATCGGCGACCGCAAGACCGGCGAGATTGCTTATCTCGAACTCGGCTTGAAGAATACGCCGATGTGGAGAACGAAGGATGGATACTTTGTCAGCTCGAATTTTGCGCGCGATCCGAAATTAATTCATGAGGAAACCAGCGGCTTCGATCCGAGCGATATGTCATCGTCAATGAATGCACGGCACGCGCGGGCGGATGAACTGGTGCAGCATGCCAAGGGAACGATTGACGTTGAGATGGCCGAGGATTTTCTGGCGGATCACTTTGACAGTTTCGAGAAGAAAGCCCAGGCCGATGAGCGCTCGCTGTGCGGGCACGTCGATGCCTCGTCGCGAGGCGTGAAGCAGTGGGATTGGGAGGCATACAACCCTGGCGGCGCGGTGCAAGGCAAGGCCACCGACAGCAAGATGGCGGCGAACATGAGCTTCGTGGCGCGGGCCGGACATCCGTGCGGAGCGGATTTTGTGGCGGCTGATTTTCTGGATCAGCATCCGGAATATGCGTGGCAAAAGCCGCTGCTGCGCGATATGAAGGCGGGACCGTGGACGAAATTTCAGGCGGGGCAAAAAACCGACGCACACTAATCTAACGTTCGTGGTGTCTTTATGTATTGCGAGGTCGCCGTCAAACACAAAGCAACGATCACCGATGCCGGACTTCAGGCTGCGGTATGCGGAGGCCAGCTCGGAGTGGCGATTCCTTTGGCAGCAGCGTATGCGCGCAGCGCCGTCTATCGTCTTGTCCCGCCCCTGCACTCGGTTGGCGCCTTTGAAACCGTGAACCGTTGTTTTGTGATCGTGCGCGAAGTTAACTCGCGCTTCAGTACTTACCATGTTGAGGGCAACAGCCCAGCCGTTTCGGTTCCATCCTTATTGGGAGTGGTGCAGGATTTCGCCAGCCTGTTACTGCCCGTACTGCGGGCGGCAGCGGGTGGGGCCGCCTATCGAGGGATTTCCTTCACGGTCCAACTTTTTGAAGATAACGCACGGGAGACGGGAATTGCGGGGAAGTTGACTACTCTTGGTTCGGTGGTGCGGGAGCGATTCGCGTGGTCTTCGCTACGCTCCAGCGTCATCGCCTTCTTAACGAGCGGGATGCTGATCTGGCAAGGCTTGAAACAAGAGCCATGGCGATCGGGCATCTATAGCCTCGGACTCGTTATCGTTGTCACTGCGTTGGAGTGTCTCGCTTCCGGCTTTCTGGACCGTGGTAAAATCAAGTGGAAGTTGAAGGAAGCCTAGTATGAAGAGATCCGGAGTTTTCGGGGACAGATCGACAAGCTTGCACGAGCGGGTGCGAACTGGTTTAGTGCAGGGATTCAAGGGCTCTTTGTCCGATGACCCTATGGGTCTTTCGAATGCGGATCTCCTCATACACCAAGGTGGCCGCGTGGCAGTGGTAGAGGTGAAGACCGGCGACCCGGAGCTTCCGCTTCCCAGCAGCACCACGGCACAAATGCTTCTGCTGAAGCAGCAGGCGCGGCAGAGATTTCCCGAGGCGGAAGTCCAGGAAGTTGTTCCCGTGCTCGTCACGAACTATAACGTGAGTCCCAACGACGAAAAAGAACTTGAAGGGCAGGGAATCAAAGTGCTCCGGATCGGTCCCGCGGGCAGCTATGATGCGGGCAAGTTCTCGCGCCAGGTGGCCAGCCTCACCGGCTTGCAGACTGATTTAGTTTGAAAAGTCAGGCTAAGTTTACGGACATTTCATACCTGTAAGCCACTTTCCGGCCATGAAAGAAACCGTACAGCAATACATGCAACGCATCAACGGCTACATGGAAGGCAAGCAGCCTTTGGCCGTGCAGGCGGCGACGGCTAAAAAACTTGAGAAACTGATCAAGGGCGTGCCGGCAGCCAAATTGCGCAAGCG
>PKVZ01000293.1:2788-6480 GCA_003131635.1 Acidobacteriaceae bacterium | reverse complement strand
GAAGCCAATCTCGCGCTGCTCAAATCCCTGACTTCCGAACAGTGGAAACATTACGGGATGCATGCCGAGCGTGGCCAGGAGACGATTGAGCACGTCGTGCGCATGTTTGCCGGGCACGACATCAATCACCTGCAGCAAGTCGAAGGGATCCTTCGCCGGAAGTGACGTGATTTGAAACATCTGGTCTGATGCGCACGCGCACAGACATGAGGATCGACTTCTGTTAACTGTATTGCATGGACACGTCAGGGCTCAACGCCATCGCGCGTGAGCTTTGCGAACTCCTTCAGCAACAAGTGGAATCCGTTGTAGGCCGAAAGTTCAACGATTTTACCGGGGAAGAACTGGAAGCCTACGAGAGGCGAAAGCGCCGGATCCTCGAATTGCGCTCCGAGCTGAATAAGTTTGTGAGACCCACATAAGCAATTCGCCGCCAAGGCTATCGCTTCGGAGGCTTGCGTTCGGAACGAGGGCTGGGCTTTTCTTCCTTCGCTGCCGCCTTCTCGTGCTCGGTGAGCAGTTGGTTCATCTCATCTATGATCTCGGCGAGTTTCTTCGGGTCTTTTTCCCGTTGCGCCCGCTCCTGTAGTTGCCGCCAGCCCTTAGGCTCGTCGTCGAGCATAGGCCCCCCCCGAGGACCAACTATACGGCAACTACCGCTGAAAGCAAAAGCTGCGTGCCACTGACCCCAGAAAGGAATTCGATGGAATGCTGCTGAAAATGCGCGTTCAGGAGGGTAGGGAAGCGTGTTACGGTCACTGCAAGGTCTGAGGCGCGGCTCTCACTGGAGAGCATTTAGCGGAGAGCTTATCGCCAGCCCAGACTAGCGAGGCGGTGCGAGATGATGACGAAGGCTTGTACGAACAGCAAGTGTCCGGCCTACGCGCACTTTGTCTACACGGTGGCCATGCGCTGCGTTCTCTGCCGGTGGGATCTGAAGAGCGCGCAGCGGATCAGCGACGCGGTGGGAGACGGCCTCCACAGTTCCAGCGGTCTTCAGCCAGCGCCGTCGAGGAAAGTCCGCAGAGCGGATGCGGCCCGATAATAGCTATTGAGATCATCTTCCCCTCTATACTCTCCGCCTTGCGGTGTACGATAAACGCATACTCGGACAATCCCCAGGTAACGTCCGCATGCACGCCGAAATCCGAAGCCAATCGTTTCCCTGATAAAATGAACAAGCAATAATGGGCGCGGAGAGATGGCCGAGTGGCTGAAGGCGCGCGCCTCGAAAGCGTGTATACCTTTACGGGTATCGGGGGTTCGAATCCCTCTCTCTCCGCCAGTATTTTTGTTTCAGTGACTTAGGGTCAAAAAACTTGCGGTTACAATTTCGGCTACGAAATTCGCTGGACTTCCGCCCCAGACGCGGTATTAGCCAAAAAGGGACCGCTGCCAGCTTTCTTCCCTCGGTTTCATTTAGCCAACTCAGGATTGGCCGCAATCACCCGCTTTATAAGAGCCTCTAAATAATCGGCATCTTCCTTAAGTGGTTCGGGTCCAGTACCGCCGAATCCTTGCCCTTGTATCTTCATCTCTTGCAACTGCAATTCTTTCAACTGATCTGAGGAACTCATCTCAGGAAGCAAGGGTAATAGTTGGCGGGTGGCCTCAAAAGCATTGCCGAGAGGGAGACCCGATGTATTCCATCTTCCGTGAATCCGGTCCCGTTCCTTGTCATCTTTAGCATGTGCCTCCTCCTCACTCCAAATACGCGCTAAGTCTCGCAATCGCCCGGCGACAAGCTTTGCATTGCTAATGACTTGCTTTAAAAGCGCTGTTTTGGCTGCATTCGCGTCCAACAACTCTTTTTTCAGTTGGGCTTCCCGAACCGTGTCACGTGCCTTGATAGCCACTGAAAGTTGACCATTAAGCTTGTTAATGTTCGCGTCCACGAGGGAAACACCTGTTTCAACCGTGCTCATTTTGTCCAACAGCGTGTCGGTTTTTCGGAGTTCTACATCCGTCTTATCTAATCCCGATTTAACTTCTTGAAACAGCTCTTGACTCGATTGTTCGGCGTGGTGCCGTTCGGTTGCTTCGTATATCAATCCGACGATGCCGAACACGAGGCAGAGCGCTCCAAAGCCTCTTTTTGCCATACGGTTTTTTTCTACGGAAGTTGCGAAGTCGGGCAAGGACATCCAAATTCCTGCCAACACGAGCACAAAGTTAGACAAAGCTGGAATGAAGAAAGGAAGCCATTCTTTGAACCGCGTCCACAACATTTGCTCGTGCCCCCTCCCTCTCCGCCAGTATTTCAGTTTGGGCTTCCCATGCGGCTTCCGCCTCAGCGGCCCACCAACTTCTGCAGCTCTTCGGGGTAACGAGCACCTTGCACCGAGATCTTTGAGGTGGCGGTTTCCAGCTGCCGGAGATCTTCGCTCGTAAGTTCGATGGCAGCGGCTCCCATGTTCTCTTCGAGTCGATGCAGCTTCGTCGTACCCGGGATGGGGACCATCCACGGCTTCTGTGCAAGCACCCAGGCAAGCGCGATCTGAGCAGGCGTAGCCTTTTTCTGTTTTGCGAACTTGCCAATCAGATCGACCATCGCCTGATTCGTTTTACGGTTCTCCGGCGTAAAACGAGGAACAACGTTGCGGAAGTCAGTCTTGTCGAACTGCGTATCTTCGCTGATCTTGCCGGTGAGGAAGCCCTTGCCCAACGGGCTGAATGGAACGAATCCGATGCCGAGTTCCTCGAGTGCCGGTATGACTTCGGCCTCAGGTTCTCTCCACCAAAGCGAGTATTCGCTCTGGAGCGCCGTGACGGGCTGAACTTTATGCGCGCGACGGATGGTTTTCACTCCTGCCTCAGAAAGGCCGAAGTGCTTGACCTTGCCCTGCTGAATCAGATCCTTTACGGCGCCAGCAACGTCTTCGATGGGCACATTCGGATCGACGCGGTGCTGATAAAACAAGTCGATTACATCGGTTCTGAGGCGCTTGAGCGAAGCCTCGGCAACCTCCTTGATGTGTTCCGGACTACTGTCCAGAACGCTCCAGCGCGTTCCGCCATTGGGATCCGGCTTGAATCCAAACTTGGTGGCGATCACCACCTGGTCACGCAGCGGAGCCAGCGCTTCGCCGACAAGTTCTTCGTTGGTGAAAGGACCGTAAACCTCGGCGGTATCGAAGAACGTTACACCACGTTCGACGGCCGACCGAATCAGAGAGATCATTTCATTTTTGTCGGCGGGCGGGCCGTAGCTGAAGCTCATTCCCATGCAGCCCAGGCCGATGGCCGACACTTCCAGATTGCTTTTTCCAAGTTTGCGTTTTTTCATCGCTTCTCCATATTCTGTACGTCGTACTCGGTCGGGTCGTGTTGGTCCCACCTTATCCCGGCGATCTCGTCGTCACTAAGATCAGATGCAGGCGCGGCGAGGAGGGCTCGTGTTACGTGGAATTCCTGGCAGACTCCCTACGTGGTGACCATCTTCGCCGACCAACTCTCCATCAATTCTTTCATGCGGTCGAGTGCCCGGGCAAAGTTGTCAGCTGACGCGGCAAAGCCCAGGCGAAAGTGCGAGGGCACGTCGAAACAATCTCCCGGCGCCAACAGAATTCCGCGCCCGGTTGCAGCCTGGCAGAAGGGGCGTGCGTCCTCGCCGTTTAAGAACCACGGGAAGGCCGTCATTCCGCCTTGCGGGCGGATCCAGCCGAGAACGTCGCGATGCGAAGCCATGAAGC
>PKVZ01000293.1:0-2755 GCA_003131635.1 Acidobacteriaceae bacterium | reverse complement strand
AGGGGGAAAGCCTTGGATAGATCGTTGATCACGGTGGCATGCGGGAGGCGCGCGGCGGACTTGGTTACGAGGCCGTGATAGATGGGGTGAAAGACCTCGTCGCAGATCAGTTGAATGCCATGCTGGGACGTGAACTCGTGCAGAGCCTCCATCTCGGAGTCGCTGATGGTGGCGCCGGTCGGGTTATGCGGGCTGTTTACCAGAATCAGCTTGGTCTTCGAATCGGCGAGATGCTCGATCTCGTCCACTTCGATGCGGAAGCTGTTTTCCCGAAGCAGGCGGTAGTAGCGCAGTTCGAGGCCGAGCGACTCGGGAAGCGCCGAGAAGTTCGCCAAGCCGGGCAGCGGCACGATGACGTTGGCTCCGGGCTCGGCGGAAAGCCACATGAGCACGAGTAGGGCTTCCGAGGCGCCCGTGACCACCTGCACGTGCTCGACACTGACGCCCTGCATCTCGGCGATGGCTTCGCGCAAACTGTCGGCGCCCGCGGGGCGGCCGAATCCCACTTGGTGATTCAGGTAACGCTGGCGAGACTGTTCGCCGCCCAGGTCGAGGAGTTCGTTGGCAGTCCAGGTGGGGCCGCTGCTGGAGGCAAGATTGAATTCGATGCCGTGTGCGTGGGTGTCGAACCAGGCGTCGAGCAGAAAGGGCTTCAAGCGCATGAGGTTCCTTAACGACGGTTTTGAAAACGGCGGTTTTGAAAAAACGTCTGCAGCAACTCGGCGCAACGGCCGGCCAGCACGCCGCCGGTAACTTCCACGCGATGGTTCAGCTGCGAATGATGCAGCACTTGCATCACCGACTGAATTGCGCCCGCCTTGGGATCGTCGGCGCCGTAAATCAGGCGTTTGATTCGGGCGTGCACCATCGCACCGGCGCACATGGCGCAGGGTTCGATTGTAACAAACAGATCGCAGTCCACCAGTCGATGGTTACCCGTCGCCGCACCCGCGTCGCGCAAGGCCACGATCTCGGCATGAGCGGTGGGATCGTGGTCGGCGATGTTGCGATTCCATCCGCGGCCGACGATGCGGCCATCGCACACGACCACGGCTCCGACCGGAACCTCTCCGGCTTCCAGCGCGCGCTGGGAGGCGCGCAGGGCTTCTTCCATCCACAGTTCGTCGTTGCAGAGTTCGTCGTTAGAGAGTTCGTCGGTTGTGGTCACTGGAGATCCTACGAGAGGGTATCACCGACGGAAACAAACAAGGCGCAGCGCCTGAAAGGCGCGCGATAATGCAGCGATGAATGGCATGTCTGAAGACATGCCCTGATACGAATCGCTGCTTCGCAACGAGCTGCTATCGGCTTAGATCAGGCTCAGCACTGAGCGCACGACATCGGGCACGACCGCTCGAATGATTGCCGGCAACACAATCATCACCACCGGATAGGCAATCGCGACGAGCGGCAGCGCCAACATCAACTGAGCCTTCGGGGGCAATTTGGCGAGATAGCGTCGCATAAGATCCTCTTGCTTAAGATTACGAAATAGAGTCCCGAAAAGTTCCCGCAACCGAAGTGCCGGGCGCGAAAGAAAGGCCTTCGAGCTGCGCTCGAAGGACAGCCGAGGGCGGCTGTCCCCACGTGAGCTTTTTTACTAACCACTGACCACTAACCACTGGCCACTGACCGCTGGCACCTGTTATCCTTGACCCGTTATGGGGATGCCGAGCTTCCTGCGCAAGATTTTTCTGGTCGACCTTCTTCAGGGGCTGAGGGTCACGTTCCGATATCAGGATCCCAAGGAAATTTATACCGAACAATATCCCATGGAGCGGCCACAGGTGGCGGAGCGCTACCGGGGCGCGCCGCGGCTGAACGTCAATCCCGATACCGACGAGACCATGTGCATTGCCTGCGACTTGTGCGCGCTGGCCTGCCCGGAAAATCTGATCGTGGTTTCGAGCGCGCGCAACGAGCAGACCCGCCGCAAGGAGCTCACCAACTTTACTTACGATCTGAGCCGCTGCATGTTCTGCGGCCTCTGCGAGGACGCCTGTCCCGTGGACGCGCTCGAACTTACGCAGGATTTCGAACTGGCCAGCTATACTCGTGAGGGCTGGATCTGGGATCGCAAGACGCTGGAAAAAGGTCCGCAGCCCACGCAATACCGGAAGTAATTTTCTCTCCCCATCTGTGCGGGAGCACTCGGAGCGGTCAGCGCAAAACTATGGGCATTTTCGATTCTTTCCGCAAAGAAGAAGTCACTGGAACCAAGGTTCTGGTCGGCCAACTGGGCACGGGCCAGGGCACTAAGTTCGATGAAGAACTGAAAGCCGATCTGCGCGTTTACAAGCGTTTTTATCCTGCCGCTGTGAGCGCGACATTTACCACGGTGGCGGAGCTGCGCGGCGCGGCCAACCATCACTACGACGTTCTCCATCTCTTTTGCGATCTGGGCACGGGCGGCGTGATCACAGACGCCTCCGGCGACCGCATCACCGGCACTGAGCTGCTGAAAGCAGCAGTAGATTCCGGCGTGAAACTATTGTGGATTGGCAATGACAATTCGCAGGAAGCTTACGACGCAGGCTTCAAAACCAAAGGCCTGAAGTTAAACACAGTGCTGACGTTGCGCCGCCTGGGCTCGAACACGTCACTCTTTCTCGATAGTCTGCTCTCGAAGATGCAGGCAGGCGAGACTTTTTCGAAGGCCTGGAGCGTGGCCTCCCAACCCGAAGGCAAGTCGGTGCAACCCGATGTGCCGCACACCATTTCCTCGATCGGCAGGGGCGGAGTGGTTTTGCGGTAG
>PKVZ01000227.1 GCA_003131635.1 Acidobacteriaceae bacterium | reverse complement strand
AAGGAGTTATGGCCGGATTCTTGGTCCGGAGCTTTCTCTTTGTTTTCGGCGGATTTACTTCCTTTGCTGGGGCAATGATGGAGGAGTTTTGGGTGGGGTGCAAGGTTGGATGTCACAGGGAGGCTGTGGAGATTTCTAAAACGGGTGCGACCCGGGCAGAAAAGCGGGTCTCGCTCATTTTCGCTTGAGGCCCGAGAGTTCTCTTTCCACCTCCGCCAGGGTAATCATCAACATCATGGGATCAATCGGTGAACGCACGAAGCCGTGCCTTTCGTAGAAACGCTGGGCATCGCTGGAGATGGCATGAACCAGGATGGCTCGAATGCCGGCAATATCGGCCGCCTGAAGAGTACGCAGCAAGGCATCGCGCAAGAGCCCCTGGCCAAGGCCGTGGCCGTGAAATTCGTGATCGACGGCGAGCCGACCGATGATCATTACCGGCACGGGATCAGGCATGTTGCGGCGGACGCGGCCGGGGGCGCCGGCGTGCGCGACCGCTCCAACGGCCAATGCATAATAGGCGACCACTCGCAGGCGTGTGCATACGACGTAGGTGCGGGATGCGCCGCTTTCCTCATTTTGCAGGGCGCGGCGGCGCAGCCAGTCGTCCAGTGCCGGCTCGCCGCATTCAAACAGCGATAGATCGTGATCATCGCGGAGCTTTTCTGGCGGGATAAAAGACTTCGGGCTCATCGCTCCCAGGGTGCCGCGGATCTCAGCAGACGCCGCAACTTGGGGTTGGCTGCTGGGGGACGGTCGAGCATCGCCATAAAGCGTTTGAAGTCCTCCGCAGGCAGGGAGAAATAGCGCCGGTCGAGCAGGACAGCCTCGGCTTCGCGGCAAGCGGTTTCCAGCATAAAATCGGAACGATTACGGCGCAGGGCGGTCGCCGCGCGGTCGATCAGGGCCTTCTGGCCGCGCGTGACACGCAGGTTGATGTTCTGGCTGCGGGTTCTATCGTGCTTGGTTGCGGTGGCGGGCATGAGGTTTCCTCTGTACGCACAATCAGTATACAACAGTGTGCGTACATCGAACATACAGTATTTGGGGAATTGAGTTCGCCGCCCTGATTTTTGGTGGTGGGGAAGGCGCTGACCAGTTCGCCGATGCCGGAGCGCTTGCCGATCTAATGCTGCGGTCGCCCTGAATGGGGATCGATTCCCAGGTGTTTCATCTTCGATTGCAACGTGGTTCGTTTCATCCCGAGCCGGCCTGCCGCCCCACTCATCCCGCCGACCTGACCATGGCTCTCGCGCAGCGCGCGAACGATGTGGCCGCGTTCTGCTGCTTCCAGAGTTTGACCCTTGCTTCTTTCTTCCTTGAGCGGAATCGGCTCGCTCAGTGGCACTACCAGCACCGAACCTTGTGTGAGAATCACTGCTCGTTCAATAATATTCTCCAGCTCTCGCACATTCCCCGGCCAATCCAAGGCCTTGAGCGCGTCCATCGCTCTCTGCGGAATGCTGGTGATCGACTTCTTCATGCGCAAGCAGAACTTCTGCACAAAATGTTCCACCAGCAACGGGATGTCCTGCCGTCGTTCTCGTAAGGGCGGTATGCGGATGGGAAACACGTTCAGCCTGTAATACAGATCGCTGCGAAACTCGTTGTCTCGCATGGCCTCAGCCAAATTGCGGTTGGTCGCAGCGATCAAACGGAAGTTCACCTTCAACGTTTGTAAACCACCCAACCGTTCGAATTCCTGATCCTGCAAAACCCTTAGCAGCTTGGGTTGCATCGCCAGTGGAATCTCGCCGATCTCGTCGAGAAACAGCGTACCCTTATCGGCCAGTTCGAGCCGGCCGATCTTCTTGTTGACGGCTCCGGTGAATGCGCCTTTCTCGTTGCCGAATAACTCGCTCTCCAGCAGTCCTGACGGAATGGCGGCGCAATTCATTTTGATAAAGCTTTTGTCGCAGCGCTTGCTGGTGCGGTGAACGGCGCGCGCCACCAGTTCTTTACCGGTCCCGGTTTCGCCCAACAGCAACACGGTGGCATCGGTGGACGCTACGGTTCGCACATTTCCCATGACGGCTTGCAAAGCCTTGCTCCGTCCAACGATTTCCCCGAAGCCCAGCTCGGTATCGATTTCCTGCTCCAGATATAGTTTTTCTTCGGTGAGCTTTTGCTTGGCTTCGCGTAAAGCTTCCGTAGTCTCCCGAAGTTCGGTAACGTCGATCCTCACCCCGGTAAGCCCGACCACGGCGCCCGCCGAGTCCAAAACCGGATCGATGGCTACGTCGTAGTAGTGCTTCCTGCCGCCGTAAGCGATCCGCATTTCTGCGCGCGCGGCAATCCCGGTTTCCAGCACCTGCAGTCGGACTTTGGTGTCGCTCGCGGCCTCCGCGGTTTCGAGGAGTTCGTCCAGGGTCCTGTCCGCAGTTTCGCCCGTCGGAAGATTGGAGTTATAACTCCAGATATAGCGCAAATCCCGGCCCTGGCTGAACACCGCAATGCGGGAGTTCTTGAGGGCGGCGCGGAAGCGTTCCTCGCTTTGCCGCAGCGCCTCCTCCATTTGCTTGCGCTTGGTAATGTCACGAATGTTGCATTGAATGACTCTGGTCTCGGCGCTCAATCCATAGACGTTGCTGACAAACTCCACGGCAATGGAGCGGCCGTCTTTGGTTTCAAGGGGGAGAGATTCATAGCGGATGTACTCTTTATCTTGCAATTCGGCGAACGCGAGCTTGCTTTCCTTGATGTCTTTGAATGGCCCAATTTCCCAGAGTGTCGCTCCCAGCAATTCTTCGAGAGAGTAACCCAACAGATTAATCAGGAAGGGATTGGCGTCTGTTATCGTTCCCGTCTTCGCGTCGAGGATCAGGATTCCATCTTTGGCGGTCTCGAAGAGGCGGCGATATCGTAGTTCAGACGCACGCAGCCTTTCTTCCGAGTGCTTGCGGTCGGCTTCGTCCTGCACGTCATATACTTGAATGCTCACTTGGCCCTTGCCCCGCAATTTCGCCTGGGTTTGATGGGGAACAGCCGGAAATGTTTGACGTCCAATATCTAAACTCCGGCCCGCGGATGCTACCGTGCCGCGGCGGGCGGTGTCTGTGACGAATGAACATCCAGCCTGTGGAAAACCCAGAACGGGACAGAGGATTTTGGATCAGTACAGAGTCGGTGCTAGGTAGCAGCCAGTCGATCTGTTGTTTCCGCCCCCAGTAAGAAGTCTTCCAGGGATTTCACCAACAGGCCGGAGCCAGCTTCCTCCGGTACCAATGCGTCCGCCACGTCGCATAGGCCGTCCAGAATTTGGGTCGCATGCACCACCACGATCGTGGGAAACGAGGCGCGAACGCGTTTGATCTCCTGTGCGATTAACAAGACGTCGGTGTGATTGCGGTCCAGTTCCAGCACCAAGGCATCTATCTTTCCAGATGTGGACATTTCGATGGTTTCGAATCCGTTGTGCGAGTCAACGACGCGATATCCTAAGTTGCTGAGGGACGTCCCGCGAACGGTCAGAACGGTTGGGTCGCAAGAAAAATGAAGAATTACGAACGGTCTTCTGAGTTGTCGAAACATCGAATTCTCCTCTCGCCCGACCGGGCGTGATTACCCGTACGGCTAGAATGGTACGGTACGGTACCGTACACACGTGTGTGCAATATTGCTCACTTCCGGGAAAATCGGTCTCGCCAGTTCCATAATGGGAATTTACTTCCGGCGGTTTACGAGCCTTTGTTGCGAGAACCTCGATGAGCAGAAGTCAAAATCCCCACTCTAGTCTCGCCAAAGAACGGCGAGACTAGAGTGGCCACCCGATTGTTTTTTGTCGCCGGAAGAACAGCAGGCTCTCACCGGGCTTGGCGCCCGGTTCGGAATGACGTCCCTTTAGTTGAGGGCGTTACGGCGCGGCTTAAAGCCGCGCCCTTTCAAAACGACGGGTTTATTTGAAGCCTTTGACGGCGGCGGTTTCGTCGTCTTTCACGTCGAAGACGGTGTAGAGTTTGGTGATCTGGAGCAGGTCGTGCACTTTTTTGGTGAGGTGGAGCAGTTTGAGTTCGCCGCCCTGATTTTTGGTGGTGGTGAAGGCGCTGACCAGTTCGCCGATGCCGGAGCTATCGATGTAGTTGACTTCGGCGAGATTCAGAACGATCTTTTTGTTGCCTTTGGAAAGCAGATCGCGAACGGTGTCGCGCAAGGTAACGCTGCCCTCGCCCAGAGTGATGCGGCCGCTGCAATCCACAATGGTGACACCGTCCACCTGCCGAGTGCTAAGTTTCATGCTCACTGAGAATCCTCCTTGTGGCCCACGGAATTGACGTGGACGTGCTTGATCAATTTCACTTCTGTACCTGTCTGGGACGGGCGGATTTCCACCACATCCATAAAAGAACGCATGAGAAAAATGCCACGGCCGGAAGTCTTGAGCAGGTTTTCCGGAGCGAGCGGATTCGGAATTCCGTTCAAGTCAATGCCTCTGCCCTGGTCACGAATGGTGATGACCAAGTCCTCCGGAGTGCGCTCGAAGGCCAGGGTTACTTTTTTATCCGGCGCGTATTGGTTGCCGTGCAGGACGGCATTGACCGCACCCTCGCGCACGGCCATGGAAATCTGCATGACTTCGTCTTCGCCAAAGCCCAATTCGGTGGCGATGCGGGTGGCGCTTTCTTCCGCATGGTCCACCGTATCCAAAGTGGAATCGAGCGTGTAGGAGACCTGTTGCTCCATGGTGATAGATTACGACTTAGACTCGCACTTGTCTTCTCTTCATGAATTGCCCGTATGGGCTCGCCGCAGGCCGCATGCAGCCGATGCGGTAGTTTGCCTGTCGCGGCATGGAGTTGTCAACGAGAGCATCCAGCATTTCTTTTGAAAGGTTGAGCGCGCGGCGCATACCGAGCGCGACCGTAAACGCCTGGAGACACGGACGCTAACGAGCCGCGGTCAGGCGGAGCGGCGCTGGGAATGAGCCGCAAGATCGGCGTCCTGGCCGGAGAAGCGCATCCCGGTTACATTGCGAAATAACGACTCTCCCTTCATGTACTCAGGTTTGTCGATTCCGAGCAGGTCGAGGATGGTGGGGGCAACTGAAAGCAGGGGTACGCGTTGCTGATGCACGGCGTGCGTCCGTGCGGGATGCCGAATCCACAGGATCCCATCGGGATGGTGCATCCCGCTCTTGCCCCCTTGCCCGGGGGCGTACAGCAGGTCGAAGAAAGGTATGCTTTGGGCGGAACTGTCAACTTGGAGCACGGCGTCGTCCGGGAGCGCATGATAGATGGAACAACTTGCGAACACGCTAGAGCCATCGCGCTTGGCAGAGAAGGCGCGCTCCTGGCCTATCTTCAGGGCAGCAAGTTTTCGTTCTGCGTCGCAGGCGTCAGAATCGTTGTCCAAGCGGAGCCAGAACTGCTCGGCCATAACCGGCTCGGGGCGGCATGGGCAGGTTATTCCGGCGAAAGTCAAGAACCGGGCGAAGTCTTTTGGACGATAAGCCCGCTTTCCACCGGTCTCTTCATACCTCAAGCAGGGCTGCTGGCTCAAGGCGGTTGAAAGGATGACGATGGCTTGCTCGCCGATCAACGCCAGCATGCGGCCCAGCAAACGGTCCATAGCTCGATAACCTTCAAGGATGGAGGTCTCGTACTCACGCTCTTTCTTGGGATCGAGCGCGAGCTTAAAGCGTTCCGGCTCCAGATACCGCCAATAGAGATGTTGCATGTGGGCCGTGCTGTTCAGAAAAAAAGTTGAGAAGGCAGGCTGGGTGCGGCGAAACACGGCGCTGAATACGTCAAATTGCAACCTCTCCAGAATGAAGGCGCGGCGCCAGCGGCCCGTCCCGGTTCTCTTTTCCGAGAGCAATTGCCGCAAGATAGAGATTGCGGTATCGGCTGACAGGCCATGCGCAATCATGAACCGGATGAAGCGCAAGTAGTCAGACTTGCGCAGTGGAACCCGGTCGTTGGTATATTCCCGAACATTTTGCTGGACGAAACGGAAGTAGGGGAGCAAAGCCTCGGGCTCGGGCTTGGGTAGTGTCTTAATTTGAATTTCTCACTCGCCGAGACTGGCATGAATTGTGCTCCGTACCCATTCTGAAACGGTTTGCTTGCTGGCCTTCGCCGCTGCCTCTATTCCCTTGGAATCTTCGGCGGTAAAACGAACCTGGATTACGCGACCCATCGCTTCGCCCTTGGGCAGCTTAGGCCGTCCTGCCTTCTTTCGTGTTTTACTCTGCTGGCTCAAGGCTTCTAAACTCCCGCACAATAGCCGCTCTAACCGCGTCCTGTGCCGATTTAATCGGGTGTAAGTGCAAAACCGTTACGTGCTGCCGCTTTTGGCTTGGGTCATCCGTTTCGTTCGCCCATGCGTAAACCCTGTGCGCCGTGGGATGGCCGACTAGATCAAACACTTCGACGATTCCTTCCCAAACGGTCTGCCCCTTGAAAGTTTCTTTCACCGCTACGCTTTTAACGTGCGTTGCCTCTGCGCCGTGCAATCGGCGGATTATGCCTCGCAATTCTTCTAGGTAAGTCACGCGGTAGCCTCTACCAGATCGCCCACGCTCCAAAAGTCTCTCTCGATTCCCGCTGCCATAGCCGGAGTCATACGCAATGAGCCGTGCCGTTTTACCAGATTGTAGTAAGCGAAGTGCAGCCCGACCGCTGCCTCAAAGTTCTCGAATTTCTTGCTGAATGCCAGCGTGAGGCGAGTCAAACGGCGCATGTGCAGCCGCGTGGTCGCATTCAAGCGCTCGATGTAACTGGTAGAAACCAAGTCCATATCCGGCGATCCTGTGACGCTGCGCTTTTCGACAGATACGAACCGTGCGGCGCTGTACTTGCGCTCCGCATTTTGCGCGTCATCGTGCTCGTAATTCTTGATGATCTGCCCGTAATCTACGTCCGCTCCGTAGACTTGTTCGATGGCATCAACGTAGGCGCGTAGGGCATCACTCGAAACCTGTACCCGCGTTCGCATCCGGCTCGCAACGTCCTCAACAAATACCTTAGCGGTTGCCAGATTGCGCTTCCCGCACTTGAAGGATGGCACCAGCTTTGTCTCCGCGTCGATAGCGCAGAATGTCCAGACATCGCCATACTGCGGATCATCGTCGGGACGGCAATGACGCTCTTTCTTGCCAATGAATCCCCATACCTCATCGAATTGCAGGTAGCGGCACGGCAAATCGCGCATCTTGGCATCTAGCAGGGCCGTGCATCCCTTACCTACGCGAACGCCCAGATTCATAATCGTATTACGGTCAACGCCCGTCATGCGCTCAATCGAGCGAATGCTAGAGCCTTCCGCCAGTGCGCTCACAACCGCAATCTGCTTATCTTTACTGAGTACGTTTGTCATGCTTATTACTGTACTACAAGAATATAATTTGTCAAGGTATTTCTGTAGTACAATTGTGCCGCCATGAAATATTTCTTTCTCGCTTTGATCCTGACCGTCGTACAGCCATTGCCGCCATTCCCACGGCAGGCGGTCAATAAACAAGCTGAGAAGACTAGCGCAAAATCCCAAGTATCCAACAATCGCCAGAATCCCCCCGATCCATCCCCTTCGATTATCGTGATGAATAATTGCGCAAACGAAGATGCCAGAGCCAACGCAGCTAACAATAAGGCTTCCAATTTCCATCCAGACAGCCAAGAACAACCTAAGCCTTGGAGTCGATCCGAAGACCTGACTCTCGCCTACGATATTTTGACTGGCATATTGGTAGTCATCGCCCTCGGGACAGGAATAGCGGTTGCCATCCAAGCTGTAAAGACCGCCGAAGCTACTCAAGCAATGCGCGATAGCACCGCAATTCAGCGAGCACAGCTTGTCCAATGGGTGGACATGGAAGACTGGAGCGGCGGCGAAGATATATTTCTTTCGGATGAAGACAAGTTTATTCACAGCCTCATGTTCACTTTTTACATTGTGAATCCCACCAACTATCCCATGAATCTCAGGCGGGCCGATTGGCATATCGGCAGGCGTTCTGGATGGATTGATATTAACGAGACTACGTTCCCACCTCGCGGACGGCATTCGACGATCATTGATCACGAATTGACGGAGGAAGAATTTGAAATCTATCGGGAAGGGAAACTGCGCGATTTTCACATAACAGGTTCCGTCACTTTCGTTGATGTTTCCAAAGTGGAACAAACACAGTGCTTTCGGGTTGCGCTCAACTGCGCTTTCGAGAAGGGAGTTGTTGGGGCGAAGCACTACCAGACTGCGGGATGGCAGGCTAACCTGAGCAACAAGAAAGTGTGGGGAAAGAAGAAAAACGATACCCAAGAGCCAAATTAAGACACTACCCGGGCTTGAGATCGGCTGACCA
>PKVZ01000290.1 GCA_003131635.1 Acidobacteriaceae bacterium | reverse complement strand
ACCAGCTTCTTCAAGCCGAAGCGAGGAAATTGTACAGTAATCTTGGCTTCTTCGCCTTCTCCTTCGCGCTGGTAGACGGTTCCTTCTCCATATTTGGGATGGCGAACTTTTTGGCCGGGACGGAAACCGCGCTTGCCGGTGGGCTCTTCTGGAGCCGTTTTCGGCACGGTGAACTTTTTACCGCGGCTGGCGAAGAACTCGGCGATGTTCTCGATGGAGTTGTAGGGCTTGGCGGGAGCGGTGGGTTTCTGGCGGGCTGCCTGTCCGCCGTTGCGGCGCCAGTTGGCGCTTTGGTCTTCGTCTTCGTAGGAATAGTGAGTGTCGGCTGCATCGTAGGCTGCAGGGCTTCGCCCCGCTGGGCGGACGAAGGCGTCCGCCCCTCCACGACCCGTATTTCGGCGGCGGCCCAGTTCTTCAATCAACGGCGCAGGAACTTCTTCCAGGAATCTGGAGGGGACGCTGGCTTCGGGGAGGTCGGTGCCGTAGCGGCGGCGATAGACGGCGCGGGTGAGGATGAGCTGGTCCATGGCGCGGGTCATGCCGACATAGCAGAGGCGGCGCTCTTCTTCGACGTCATCGGGCTGGAGCATGGTGCGCGAGTGCGGGAACAATCCTTCTTCGAGGCCGCTGAGAAAGACGAGCGGGAACTCCAGGCCCTTGGCGGCGTGCAGGCTCATGAGCGTGATCTGGGAGCGCTCGTCATAATCATCGGTATCGGCGATGAGGGCGGCGTGGTCGAGGAATTGATCGAGCGATTCGCCGCGGTCGCGGGAGTCGGCGGCGGCGTTGACCAGTTCGCGCAGGTTCTCGATGCGGGAGAAGGCGTCGGGAGTGTCTTCGGCTTCGAGAAGTTTGATGTAGCCGGTGCGGTCGATTAGGAATTTGAGGAGGTCGGCGGTAGACACGGTGGGAGCGCCAGCATCTTGCTGGCCGGTTGGCGTGCGGGACGCCCGCTCGTTTTCCTGGACGACAGCCAGCGGGACGCCGGCGCTACTATCGAGATCGTCGCCGGCATAGGCGCCTCCAAAATCGAAGGCGGTGTTTTCGAATTCGTTGGGATCGAAGGCAGCGGCGATGTCGGGAACTGCATCGCCTGGGTCGGCGGAAGCCAGCAGGGCTTCGCCCTGCCGGACAGCCGAGGGCGGCTGTCCCCACGTAGGTTGTTCTGGTTCCGCACTTTCTGAAAGCTGTTCAACAAAGGTTCCCGCCAGCATGGCTTGCGCGTCGACGATTAGCTGCTGGAAAGTCTTCAGAGCGGCGAGGGCGCGCTGCGGGAGAAGTTGGCGGCGGATGGCTTCGCCGACTGCTCCCCACAAAGACAGGCCCGTTTCGAGGGCGAGGCGTTCGAGGGTGTCGATGGTGCTTTTGCCGATGCCGCGAGTCGGCGTGTTGATTACACGTAGGAGGGAGATCGAGTCATCTGGATTCTGGATGACTTTGAGGTAGGAGATCATGTCTTTGATCTCGGAACGCTCGTAGAAAGAAAATCCGCCGACCACTTTGTATTTCAACCCGTAGCGGCGCATCGCCTCTTCGAACAAACGAGACTGCGAGTTGGTGCGGTACAGCACGGCGGCGCGGGGAGTTTCGCTGCGCGGGCTATCGGCGCGCCCGGCCTCGCGGATATATTTTGCGATGTGGTCGGCGGCGAAGAGGGCCTCGTTTTCACCGTCGGGAGCCTCGTAATAGCCGATTTTCGTGCCGCCCTGGCGCGCGGTCCAAAGATTCTTGCCTTTGCGGCGGATGTTGTTGGCGACCACTGAGGACGCGGCCTGCAGGATGTTTTGCGTGGAGCGATAGTTTTGTTCGAGGCGGATGATCTTGGCCTTGGGGAAATCTTTTTCGAATTCCAGGATGTTGCGGATGTCGGCGCCGCGCCAGGAATAGATCGACTGATCCTCATCGCCTACGGCGCAAACATTGTGGCGCTCGCCGGCCAGCATGCGCATGAGTTCGTACTGCGGACGGTTGGTGTCCTGATATTCGTCGATGAGCAAATATTGGAAACGGCGATTGTAATATTCGCGAACATGCGCGGCGGACTTCAGCAGACGCGTGGCTTCGAGCAGGAGATCGTCGAAGTCGAGGGCGTTGGCTTTGCGCAGTTCTTTGCGGTATTCCTCGAAGAGGTGTGCGATTTTTTCGGTCTTGGGATCGGCCGATTGCAGGTAGAGTTCCTGCGGATCGAGCATGTGATTTTTTGCCCAGGAGATGCGGGAGAGCACGATGCGCGGAGTGAGTTGCTTGTCATCGAGGCCGAGGCGCTTCATGATTCCTTTGACCACGGATTGCATATCACTCTCGTCGTAGATCACGAATTTTTTGGTATGGCCGATGGGCGGCTGGCCCGGAGTGGCGGAAGGAATCTGCAGGGCTTCGATGTCGCGGCGGAGAACGCGGACGCAGAAGGAATGGAACGTGGAGATGACGGGCTTGGCGATGCTGAGTCCGCCGACCAGTTTTTCGACGCGCTCGGCCATTTCAGCAGCGGCTTTGTTGGTGAAGGTCATCGCCAGAATCGATTCCGGCATGACGCCTTTGTGCTCGATCAGGTAGGCGATGCGGTAAGTGATGACGCGCGTTTTGCCGCTGCCCGCGCCGGCGAGGATGAGGACTGGGCCCTCGGTAGTTTCGACGGCCTCGCGCTGCTGCGGGTTGAGTTGATCGAGAAAAGACAATGCGGAAGTGGCTCCGGAGGTGATGAGTTCAATTTTACAGGATCGGCGAGCTAGACCAGGTTGCAACGCGATGTTCCGCGCTATAATCGATGCATGCGTCGCTTACTTATCGTCACAAACATCGAGCACTCCGAGATGTTCGACGTCGACATTGGATTTGGCCCATGCCGTCGCTTTAAGGGCAGTGTATTGGAATACCTTGGGTCGAATGGTTTGAGTTTATGGGCAAAGCTCCTTGAACGAGACGGGGAACTGGACGAATTGCTCACCGTCGAGCAATTCGAGAGACTCAGACGTGAATTTCCCGAGGCAGCGTAGCGGCGCATCGGGGTCAGTTACCCAGGCTTCTTCTTTTCAAGGTGAACTGCGCTCTGCCAGCACGAACTGTCGGGCCGAGCATCAGTCCATTCCTTGTCCGATGCCAGTTTCACAAGCAGCTTCGTTAATTCCAGGCCATCTGGGCCCAAGTCAAACTCGAAACGATAACGAAACGGCTTCGTGGTTTCGATCATGTCCCTGCAAGAACGACTCTTTTCACACTCTTCCTTAGTGGCAGAGAACTCCCTAGGCAGGAAAAATTCGACATACCCGAAGTAGGGCGCGCGGATCGAATCGCTCGGCTTCACATCCCAAACAACGTTTGACGGAGGGCCGTCGTAAATCGTCCCGATCCCGATATCCTTCCATTCCGCTACACGTGGGCAGGCCTTGATGGCGGTGGTAACCGAGCGAAGGTGCTCCACCTCTGCGCGGCTTTTCGCATCCATTTTCGTGTCGCCTTGTGATCTAGCCAGCGGCACAATAAAAAACAGCGCAGATAAACAGAGTAATCCGAATCGACCTGGCTTTCGATGCATAAGCTCTCCGACGGAAGTATAGACCGATAGGCTTCGCGCTCGACACATCGCCAACCAAACGTTTCCCATTTCCCCTTTCGGAACGTCATAGCTAGCGATATGACGTACGAACGTGAGCGCTCCAGGAAATCGTGGTTAAACTTTTAGATGGGCCCGTGGTGTAACGGCAACATAGCACCTTGCGATGGTCGCAGATGCGGGTTCGAATCCCGCCGGGTCCACCGCCCCGGTTTTCCGGGGCGCAGGTTCCGTGGGAAGGAAAGCAAGGATAACTTCCTACAAAAGTAACTTGACTAGAGCATTCAGCAGACTATACTCGAACTATCGCAAGGTGCTATTTGCCTGAATTTGATCGGCCCCGAGCAATCGGGGCCATCGTCTTTTCGGGCCGAGAATTTTCCTCATACCCACGCGCTCATCAGATGTCCCAGGCTGCCGCGGACCAGTAAGCCGTCGGTGCGGTCTTTGAAGTAGCGGGCGTTGAGTTCCTTGCCTTGCAGGAGTTCGGTGCGGTGGAATCCTAGGCTTATCAGTTCGTCCTGTAACTTTGTGGGATCTAAGAAGAGTTGAAAGGGCTCGCCGTAGCGTGCCACGCGTTTTGAGAGGGCAGCGAGCGCTTGTCTTTGACCGGGATTGAGGAGCGTAGGATCGACGGCGAAATCGAATACTACGCCGCTGCGCGCGGGCATTTTTGCAATGAAGCTTAGAGTTGTCATGCAGGCTTCGCGCGTGAGGTAGGGGGTTACGCCCAGCCAGGAGAAAAATGTGGGCGAGTTGGTGTCGAGTCCCGAGGGTGCGAGGCCGGTCTCGAGGGTTTGCTGTTCGAAATCGATGGAGACAAAGGTTAAGGAGGGTGGGACCGGAATGTGGGCAGCTTGCAGTTGCTCGCGCTTCCAGGTTTGGGTGGAGGGATGGTCGACTTCGAAGACGCGCAGGCCCCGATGAGGATTGCGATAGGCGAAGGTATCGAGTCCGGCGCCGAGGATTACAAACTGCCTGACGCCCTGCGCCACCGCGCGAGCAAGTTCATCTTCGGCGAAGCGGCTGCGGGCGGCCATGAAGGCGCGAAAGGCGCGGGAAAAAGCATGGCGCTCTTTCGGGTTGGAACGAAGGTCTTGCGCGGCTTCGGAGCCGATAATGCGGAGAGCGAAAGGATCGTCAAGAACTTTGGGTTGATCGAGAAGCTGGTGCGCGGCGCGGCGGAGGGCCACACGATTGGCGGTTTTGCTGAAGGTTCCTTCTTGCATNNGCATTCTTCACAGGGGCAAACTTCGCGCAGGTACTTCCAGGAATAAATGCCGAGGTCGTGATCATCGTTCCAGGCGAACCGAATGGCGTATTTGCCGATGGCCTCCGCGGAAACGGGCTTGGCCGCGGCTTTAAACATGGGCAACATGCCGGCAGCGAGTTTGGCCGGCTCGCCGGGCTTGCGACCGGATTTGTCGCGTTCTTCGTTGCACATGGCACAGGGGCAGGCGTCGCGGAGATAGACGAAGCCGTAGTGCGAAACGTGGCCGTCCTTCCAATCGATGTCGACGCCGGTGCCAGTGGTGAGGTTCACTTTAACCGACTTGGGATCCGTGGCCGTAGTGGGCGACTGAAGCGGGGACTGCATAAGTTTCAGTATCGCATACGGGGGAATTGGAGCGGGCCACGGCGGCGCGCTAGTGGGTGGTGCTGGAAGAACTGGAAGTTGAAGCAGCCTTCGGGCTGGTCACCACTCCGATGGCCAGGCCTCCGACGGCGCCAGCCAGAATTCCCATCAGAGCCAGAACAAGGGCGCTTTCCACCAAGCTCGACTTCCCGAGATTCGACATAGACTTTTCTCCTCGTTTTGCTGCAAGAGACGCTGTTGTTAGTTTAACTTGCCGTGTCAACTGGG
>PKVZ01000279.1 GCA_003131635.1 Acidobacteriaceae bacterium | reverse complement strand
AGGCAGAAGAAGGGAAGAGTCTTTTTCACGATTTTTCTCCTTTGCGGATTCGCCGGTTTATGGATTCGCCAGCATCACGATTACGGAATTGTGCCGAGCACCTGACCGGCGGCTTGCTGGTTAGCGTCCCGCGGAACCCAGCCCAGGTTGTCCTGGTCGTAGGCCTCGGGAACCTCTTGGGAAACCACATCCCACAGACCGTAGAAGTCGCTGCCGGTTCCAGTGGCAGGCGTATCGGCAACGACCCAATACTGAGTTCCACCAGTAAGAGCGACTGGAGTGAAGTTCGCGGTGGCTAGCTTGCAACAGCTGGGAGAGTCGGGAAGATTGGTGACGGTGAACGGCCCCGCCAGCAATGTTCCCGGGGAACCGTTGGAGTCGGCGTAAATGCTGAGATTGATCTGGTTTGTTGCGTTCTGCTCACCCCATTCGATCGCGACTCGCACCTGCGAGGCGTGAGAGTCAGATTTGGGCGTAAACGGCACAGCGAAGAATTGGCCGGAACTTCCGCCTCCGAAGTTCGGACCGATAATGGGCCATCCCGAAGAGTCGTTGAAAAGGTCGGTGCCCGAGCCAAGGTTCGCCCAGAGAGCGACTAAGCCAGCCGGAGGTGCGTCCGCCGGAACGTGCGGGGAAGGCTTTCGCGTGACATGGACGAGCTTAGGGGTTTGGGCGGATGAGGTGAGGTGGAAGAATGCCAGGAGACACAGAAGGGAAAGTATCTTTTTCATAGACCGTCTGCCTCGCGGGGCTGGAGGTTATTGCGGAGGATTGGCGTCCAGCGTCCAAAAAGTAGATGCCAAAGGAGGTGAAATGGCAGCCCTGACCGCTATTGGATTGATTGCAGTTGCGAGGCGAGTTGGTTGACGGCGGAGACGTCGAAGAAGTTGGAGAGGTCGGCATGGCCGGCCAGAGTTTCCCGCTGTTTGCCTTCGACCAGGATTTTTACTTTCAGGATGCCTGGGATATTGGCGGAGAGGGTTTGGATGAGAGAGGCGACGGTGAGTTCTTCGGCGAGAACGCCGGAGCGATGGCCGTCGGCGAACGCGGCATTGACGTCGATGACGGCGAGTCCGGGATCGACGAGATAGACGCTGCGAATGTCAGAGCCGGGCGGAAGTGGGTGAGGCGAAGACTTGTCGAGATAGAGGGCGATAAGGGCACGGAGGACTTCTTCGGCGCGTTGCTGGCGGACTGAGGGCATCGGAATCTGGGCAGCCTGGGCGCGCAGGATGCCGATGTCGTCGTAGGCGACGAAAAGGGTGACCCGCTCCGTGTTGCCGGCGACGGGAGCGACGACGGGACCGCTGTTGACGGAAGGTACGGGAGTGGCGGCAGCGCGTCCGCGCATGTGCCAGACATAGATGCTCATGCCCAACACGGTTGCGAGCAATATCGAGAGCGCGATAAAAAAGTGGCGCGGAATCATTTTCCCTCAATCATGTTTACTTAATCATGGCACGGCTGCGAGTTGGGCGCGAATGGCGGCAATTCCATTGGCCACGGCTCCGGCAATAAGTTGCTGATAATCGGGAGCCGCGAGAGCAGAGACGTCGGAAGCGGGTGGCGCGACTTCGACCGCAATGGCGGCGGTGACAATATTATTCAGAGGACGAAGCGGGGCGGTAAGCGTTCGGACGGTAATCTCTTCTCTTTTCAAGGCCTCCGCGACACTGGATGCGGCGACCAGACTCATTGGAATCGAGGAGGCCTGAGCGGTCGGCCAGGAGCGGAAGGGACCGCGATCATCGTCAGTAGCATCGGCGTAAGGAAGCAGCGCGGTGTAGATGCGAACCCCGTGGCCGCTGGACGCGGCGTGCAGCGCGATATAGACGGCGGCGTGGGTGGTATTGGCGAAGAAGGCGCGGTCGTCGAGAGAGAGATTGGCGTCGGAATCACGGAGGACAAGAGTAGTGATGCCCCGGCTTTCGAGTTCCTGGCGCAGATGGCGGGCAAAGGCGAGCGTCACATCCTTCTCGGCGAGCGTGGGACTGAGGGCTTCACCGCGGTCGGCACCTCCGTGGCTCGCGTCCACGATGGCGAAGTAACGGCGTGGGGTGGATGACGGAGTTGGCGGCGATTGCGCGCCCTGAACGTTTTGGGGCGCAGGCATGGCTGGCTTAGAGGCTACGGTGGCAGCGGGCAGCGATTTCGCGGGGGCGAGCGTGATGGTACGGCCATCATTGCTGAATCCGGCCATTAGGGGGACGTTGGTGGTCACCGTGATTTCGGCGGCGCCGTTGCCTTCGGAATACGCAGCGGTCGGGATGGTTTTGCTGGCGAAGGTGAGGGTGGGTGATGCGGGCGCAGTGAGCGGTTCATGGTTGAAAGTCAGGTGCAGTTTGCCAGGCTCCGTGGCGACAGAGGGATTGACGGGTGCGGTGAATTGAAAAACCAGGTGAGAAGGGTCATCCGGGGCGACCGAGGCGGTGAAGTGGGTGGCCACGTTGCCGATAAAGAGACGGTCAGACTCCTCGTGCAAATTTGCGGGACCACTGAGAAAACGGGGCAGAAGGGAATTGAGGGAGGCGAGGGGGACGAGGCCGCGTCCATTTTCCATGAGGAACTTGGCGGAGAGGTCGGCATCGCGTCCCTGGACGCGGGCGCGGGTCTTGTCGACGGTGAACTCTCCGAGAATGTTGTTGTAGCGCAGGCGCCAGTGAAGGCCGTCAGCCTTGGCACTGACGGTGCCGAGGGGTTCGAGGAGTTCGAGGAGTCCGATGTAGTCGCGGCCTTGGCGCTGGACAATAGGGAGGGAATAGTTGGCGACGGTGGAGTAGACGGCGAGATGTTTTTCGGGAGCGGCGCGGAGCGGGACGGAGAGGAACAGGAGGATGCTGAGAAGGAAGAACAATCGAGGCCAAGGGTACCGCGGGTGGCGAGCTTTGCCCGGTCGGACAGCCGAAGGCTTTCGCCACACCAGCACGCGAGGGCCGGACGGCCGAGGGCGGTTGTCCCCGCAGGAGCATGGGTGCGCGGCTGGGCTTGGCACGACAGGATGCCCGAGGGCTTCCCCCACACGTCGGCTAATCGAGGGCATAGACCGTCAACCCGCTGAGGAGCTTGGGGTAGAAGTCGGTGGATTTTTGGGGCATGACTTCGCCGGCGAAGGCGATGTCGCGGACCTGCGTGATGCGGCAAGGATTCATCAGGAAAACAATGTTGGCGCGAGGGGTGGCTTGCAGGTGAGACAGGGCCTCGGCGGCGTCGCGGACGTAGGAAATATTCTGCTGGTTGCGGATGGATTCTTCGGAAAGGCGCAAGACATGCTCCAGCAAGACTTTATGCAGTTGGACTACGTCGAGCGATTGTTGACGGATGGACAGGCCGGCGAAGACATCGGGGGCGTTGGGATTGGGATGGTGCAGGAGGAACGCGCGGTTGGCGGTGACGGCCAGGATGCTGGTTCCGGCGCGCCCACACTCGCGAAGGATGGCGGTGGCGCGAGACGCCTCGATGGGTGCCTCGAGTTCATCGATGTCGAAGAAGACGCGGGCGGAGTTGCGGAAGGCATCTTCGGAAAAGGAAGGCAGGCTGTGAACCACGCGGTGCGTGGGCAGGATGAGAAGCGCTGGGCTGTTCATGTTGACGAAGGTCATCATGACAAAATTGTGGGGAGCGGAATCCGGTTGAGTGGGGGAAGATAGGTCGCCGCGGCTTTCGTTTTTTCGGCACTCGTTGCGATAGGTGCGAGCGGTTTCGTAGCGATGGTGGCCGTCGGCGATGATGAGTTTCTTGTCGCTCATGGCGGCGCGTACGGAAGCGATGACGTCGGGATCGGAAACCTGCCAGACGCGATGGACAACTCCGTATTCGTCGGTCACGGCAATGTCTGGTTCTGCGGGAGTGTGGAGCAGGGATTCGACCTGGCCGGAGTCCTCGTAGAGCATGAAAATCTGGCCGAAGTGGGCGCGGGTGGCGCGGAGGAGATCGAGGCGGTCGGCCTTGGGCTTGGCCAGGGTTTGTTCATGGCGGAAGACGACGCCGGCGGAATAGTCCTCGATGCGGCCGAGGGCGATGAAGCCGCGGCGTTCCCTTTCGGTGGCTGAACCTTCTTTGCTCGAAAGTTCTTTGCCAGAACCGGGAAGGTTAAAGCGCTGGGAATAGACGTATAAGGAAAGTTGAGAGTCCTGGCGAAGGACGCGCTGCTGGCGCCAGTCGCGAAAATAGGCGGCGGCGCGCGAATATACATTATTTTCCCGATTGTCATCGGCGTGGTGGCGACCGAGGATGATGCGGACGAGGTTGTACGGGCTGGCAGCGTAATAGCGATCCTGAAGGGCGGGAGTGATCTTGTCGTAGGGTTGCGTGACGACTTGAGCGGGGGAAACCGGTTGCGAGGCATTGTCATTCGCATAACGAAACGCGCGGAAGGGATGAATGTCAGCCATGGAAACCTCTGATTGTAGCAAGGTGGCAGCGGATTTAGGCTTGATGATCGCGGGCTGGTGAGTGAATCGCCCGAAATGGGCGTCCTTTCTGAGCTTGTCATCAAGATTTGACAAAAAAACCACGGCCACGTGGGGGAAGCTGTGATACTATCGCGGCAAATTGAGGTGCTTATGTCCTTCGCGGATGAGCGCCGGTTCGCTTGCCCGATGGTCCGAGCTGGGAAGTACGGTTTGATTCGACCCTGGAATCTAACTTGTGTCCGGTTGAGGACGGTCCTGCGCGATTTTCCTGCTTTTTACTCCATTCAATTTTGGCTTGCGCTTGTCGTGTGCTGGGTGTGCGGTTGGTGCATGCCGGCGCTGGCGCAGACGGACGTGAACGACGTTCATGTGGCACCCCGAACCGTGGAAAAAGCCAAGACGGACGAACCGGCGGGAACCGTAGTCTCGTCTTCGTTGAATACGCACGTACGTCCGTTGCGGGCTAATGCGGATCTGGTACTGGTGCCGGTGACGATAACGGATCCGATGAACCGGCTGGTGACTGGGTTAGAGAGAGAGAACTTTCAGCTTTTCGAGGGCAGTGCGGGGCAGGAGATCAAGACTTTCTCAAGCGAGGATGCGCCGGTTTCGCTGGGGGTCATCTTCGACTCCAGCGGAAGCATGAGCAGCAAGATGGACCGGGCCAAGGATGCGGTGGTGGAGTTTTTCAAAACCGCCAACCCGCAGGATGAATTTTTTATGATCACATTCTCGGACGAGCCCGAGGTGGTCAGCGATTTCACCAGTTCCGTGGATGAGATTCAGGGCAAGCTGGTTTTTACGGTGCCGCGAAGGCGGACGGCGCTGCTGGACGCGATTTATATGGGCGTGACCAAGATGAGGCAGGCCAAGTACGCGAAAAAGGCGCTGCTGATCATTTCCGATGGGGGCGATAATCACAGCCGGTACACGGAGAGCGAAATTAAGGCGCAGGTGAAGGAAGCGGATGTGATGGTATATGCCATCGGTATTTACGACCGCTATTTCCAAACCCAGGAAGAACGGCTGGGCCCGGAACTGCTGGGACAGATTGCGGAACTGTCCGGTGGGCGGGCCTTTACAGTGGAAAATCCGAACGATCTGGCGGATGTGGCGACCAAGATTGGGGTGGAACTGCGGAACCAGTATGTGCTGGGGTATCGTCCGCTGAACGGGTCGCGGGACGGCAAGCGGCGTAAGATCAAGGTGAAGTTACTGCCGCCGAAAGGACTGCCGCC
>PKVZ01000283.1 GCA_003131635.1 Acidobacteriaceae bacterium | reverse complement strand
TCTTCCAGCGCCGCCTTGCGTCCCACCTCTGGATTCGCGCCCGCGCCCAGCCCGTTCGTGAGCTTTACTCCCAGCTGCAGCTTCACCGGCGCGCGCGAAAGCCGCAGCGCCTGCAAATCTGTATTGGCGACGATGAACTCGATGCCCTCCACGCCCGCATCGATCATGCGGTTCACCGCATTGCCGCCGCCGCCGCCCACGCCAATCACCTTGATCTTGGCATCGTTAAGAGGCTCTTCGTTGAAGCTGATGCGAATGCTCGAATCATTTGTCATTTTGTCCACCATGGTTTGAATTAGCTCTACCGCATTTGTGAAACAAGTTGCCAGCAACTAATGTCTTGCGAATGACTCCTCATATTCAGCTTTGCTTACTCTTCGAGGGTGCCCATCCAAATGCCATATCGTTTCGGGGTTTTGGCCCGCGCGCTGAACGTAGATTGAAACGGCAGCGTATCCGATGCGACCGATGGGCTCACTTTTTTCCAAAAGCGTGAACCGTCCACCCACATCGACTGTGGTCCTCGCATATATGTCTCGTGGCCCGGCTCCAATTCCACGCTTGTACCATCCGTTAACGTTGTCAAAATCTCTCGCAATGAGCCGGTTGATGCCGTCAAACCTTCGTGCTTCGTCCTCGGTTGCCTGATCAAAATGATCGCCCGACCACCTGCACAGATTCCCCTGACACATTGCGTAAATTCGCCCCTCCAACGGCGTGTAAAAAAGACCCAAGTCCTCCACCTTATGGCGCTCAACCGCCGACGGCGTCACTCGGATCGCTGTGCCCGAGCTACGCACAGCGTCGGGGGGACGTACCCCGTTTAGATACTCTCTAAGGACCGCCCACGGGTATTCGAAGGAGCTCACTTGGAAGCCGGTCCGATCAACTCCGATGAAGAGATATGCCTCCTTGGCGTTCCAGAGCACTTCTCCGCCGCTATCCTCACGAATGAAATAAAGTTTCAGAGACGCGGCTGTGACCATCGCTCCGACAAGAATCGCAACCACGATTATCGTCTTCGCCCCTTTTTGCATAGGCCTCATCAATTACAGGACGCGGACCGGCTCAGCGGCCAGAAATGCTGAGAAACTTCCCGCGTTCGGGACCCACAGTTCTGCTGGCCAAGAGCACTGACCACTGTTCCTCATCCCACTAACATCGCCTTCAATCTCGATCCCCACCGATCCCCCTGAAACCCTCTGGCCACCCGCGCCCGTTGTCCATAGTTCACCATCCCGATCACGGTGGCATACTCCGGCTCGGCCAGAGTGGACGGCATCTTCGCCAGAGGCGTCGGCCATGACAGCCGCACCGCACGCCGCAACACGGATTCCGCCACATCAAAAATTCCCGGCAGCCGCGACCCTCCGCCGCTCAGCACAGTGCCCGCCAGACACGCGTCAAACATTCCGCTCTGGCGTAACGAGTCGCGCATCATCTCAAACAGTTCGCGCGCCCGCGGCTCGAGAATCTCCGCCACCAGCCGCTGCGGCAGCAATCGCGAAGCCCGGTCGCCCACCGACGGCACCTCCACTTCGTTCCCCTCCGGAATCAGCGTGACAATCGCATTCCCGAAAACTTTCTTAATTTTTTCCGCCTCGGCCAACGGCGTACACATGCCCATCGAAAGATCGCTGGTGAAATGATCCCCTCCCACCGGAATCACTCCCGTATAAGCCACCGCTCCCTGCAGGAAGACAACCAACTCCGTCGATCCCGCCCCAATGTCCGCCAGACAAACTCCCAACTCCCGCTCGTCCGCCCGCAGCACGGAATCAGCCGTCGCCAGCGGCTCAAACACGGTGTCATCCACATGCACGCCGGCGCGGTTCACCGCCGTAATCACGTTCTGGGTCGCACTCGCTGCCGCCGTCACCAAATGAACCCGCACCTCCAGTCGCGCCGCCATCATGCCCAGCGGATCGTGTACCCCCGCTTGATCGTCCAAAATAAATTCCTGCGGCAGCAGGTGCAGCACCTCGCGCCCATCCGGCAACGGAATCGCCCGCGCCCGCTCCACCGCCTGCTTGATCTCATCGCGCCCAATCTCGTGGGGACGCGTCCCCAGGCTGATGCCGCCATGGCTGTTCACCCCGCGCACATGCGCCCCGCCGATGCCAACGATGGCGTGCTCCACCGCCGCCCCCGCCACATCCTCGGCCGCTTCCACCGCCTTCTGAACCGCCGCCACCGCCTTGTCCAGTTCCACAATCACGCCCTTGCGCGATCCCCGCGACTCCGCCACGCCGTGCCCGCGATACCGCAGGCCGCCGTCGGTCACTTCCACCATGAGCGCGCACGTCTTTGCACTCCCCACATCAATCGCCGTCAGAACATTTCGCTGCTGATTCGTCATCTTTAAATATTCCCTGATGTTCCCGGATGAAAGTCCCGTATGAATTCACCTGCACCTATTTACCTCAAGCTCTCAATCGCTCGGCTCCGCACTGGTCTGACTCTTCGCAATCGCCGGACTCGGCTTCTGCCCGCCCGGATGACTTGCAGGCTTAGCCGTCGCGTGGGCTGGAATCCTCTTACGCTCGTTTGCTCGACGCGCAGCCACTGGCGTGGCCCGTTGGGTTTCGCCTTTGCTGCTCACAGTTTTCTCAGCGGGCGCCGCCTTCTTTTCGCCCAAACTCGGGTTCGCCTGGATGGCAGTGGATTTACTTGCCTTCGTCTTATTCCATATTTTTTTCGGTGACGCAGCCGCCGGTTTCGCATCGAGTTTCTTCGCCGTCAGCTCGAATGCCGGCTTCGGCACCGGACGCTCATTCGGCCCCACCCGCGTCAACAAAGACACCGGCTTCACTCCCGCCGCCGCCGCCGCTTTCGCCATGCCCGGATTCAACGGCGCCTGCTTCGCCGTCCGCTCCGCATCTGGATTCACAATGATCTGGTTGTCGTAGCGCAGATCGACCGATTCCAGCTTTTGAAATTGCTGCCGCCAACCCTGGGCGTGCGTCACATAAATTTTGTAACGCCGCAAATAATCCGACGATCCCAGATGCACCAGCACATCGCCCGCCGGATCATTCACCCGCACCTTCACATCCTCCAGATCGGTCAGATCCACTTCGCTCAGGTCCTGGGAATAGCGCGCCCCAGCCAAATCCAGCGCCCGCACCATCTCCGCATAAGTCTTCATCCGCGGCGCCCGCGTCGAAAGCGGCTCACCCGGATTCATTCCCAGAATCACCGGGAAGGAATATTTGTGTTTCGGGGTTAACTCCATGAGCGTCCCACCTGCATCGATCAACGCCATGCGCGGCCCCACCCGAGCAAATGCCACCGGCGTTCGCTCATGAATTTCAACCTGCAGCCGGTTGGGAACAAAGCGCATCACGCTGGCCGATTCCACCCAGGGAATTTGCTCCAGTTGCGCCTTCTGCTGCCCCAGCGGAATGAAAAAGATGTTTCGCCCGATGTCGGCGCCCATCACTTCCATGATTTGCGCCTTGGTCACGTTCTGCATCCCGGTGACTTCAATGTTGTCGCTCGATTCCACCCGGAAGCGCCACGAATGCTCCCCGTAGTGGTACAGCGCGGCAGCGCCCAGCGCGGCAGCACACGCAACTGCCGCAGCCACTACGCCCCACAGCAAGCGATTTGCAGTTTTTTTCGGAAAAGAACTTCGGCGGGCGGAGACTCGCTTTTGCCCACGCAGAAATGGAGATTCTTCATCCCCATCCAGGTCGACCAGGCGCGCGTCATCGATCCCGGAATCACGGATCTCCTCGCGCGCGGCTCCAGCGCTGGCTGGGTACAACTCCTCCTGCAAGATGGTGGAACCCGATTTCCGCGCCATCAGTTCAGGTCAGTTGTCGCTTTTGAATCGCTGAGCATTCAAACTATAACTTCATTTCGCGATTTGAGATAGACAAAATGTTGGTTCTTTTGCACAGGCAGGAACCGCATTGGGCATCAGCCGGGGCAGAATTGATTGGGACAAGAAGAGACGTTGTGGAGACAGCCGCCTCGGCTGTCCGGCTTGGGCGAAAGCCCAGCCGCCCCTCCTGGAATTTGTCGAAGATCGCTTCCCCACCAAGGTCAGCATCGTCTCCGGAGACGGCGATTTGTTGGACAAAAAGAAAAGCGGACGCGGCTGGTATGCCGCGCCCGCCTGTCTAGGAGGAAGAAACTAATCTACATTCATCGCCGGAATTGAAATCCGAACCTCAGTTTGCGGAATACTTACGCGCGGAATATCAACCCGCACCCGCGGACAAATCACCGAAATCCCTCCCGCATTAAACGCCGCCGGCGCAAAACGCACCCGGGCCACCTGCGCCTCCATCCGCGCTCGCCCCGCCTCGAATCGTGCCATTTGCGCTTCTTCTCGCGCGGACATGGCTTCAAAGCCGGCGAACCCCGCCTGAGCGCGCGCAAACTTAGTCTGGACTCGCGCCAAAGCCGTAGCCAAACGGCACGACGCCGTCTGGTCCCGCGCCGCGGCCGTCTCTGCTTTCGCCACGAACCAGTCCGCCCGACCCGTAGCCAGCGCCAGCACACCTTCCGTCCGCTCGTTAACCCCGGCCAGCACCTGATTCACCGCGCGATGCGCCCAAGCCGCGCCGCCGTCGTGATAAAACCCGTTCAATCCCAGCGCCAGCACCCCAGCTGCCAACCATCCCCACCCTTGCGTAGTTTTCATATCAATATCCCCATCTGCAGATTGGACGAGCCCCGCCCCAATCCGTTAGCAATGGGAGATACGCAGATAATCCGAAAATTAGCTCCCTGCTCCGACGGCCCGCTCCCTCAGCCTCTCCAAAATCAGCGGCCCCAGCTGCGAAACACTCCCCGCCCCCAACGTCAGAATCATGTCCCCATCTTGCGCCGCCGCCGCGACCGAACTAACAGCATTCGCGAACGAACTCACATATTGCGCGTCCCGCCCACCCCTTTCGCGGATGGTCCCCGCCAGCACTTCCCCGCTGATCCCCTCAATCGGCTTTTCGCTCGCCGCATAAATGTCGAGCACAAACAGCGAGTCGGCGTCGCCAAACGCCGTGCTGAACTCCTCCATCAGATCGCGCGTTCGTGTGTACCGATGCGGCTGAAACACCACATGCACCTTGCCAAAGCCGCATGATCGCGCCGCCGCCAGCGTCGCCCTAATCTCTGTAGGATGGTGCCCGTAATCGTCAATCACGCTCACGCCCGCCACCCTCCCGCGCAACTGAAATCGCCGGTCAACTCCGCGGAACTGGTCAAGCCCCGCACGGATCGCCTCCACGCTAACATCCAGCCCCACCCCCACCGCAATCGCCGCGGTCGCATTCAGAATGTTATGCACTCCCGGCACGTGCAGCGTAAACTCGCCCAAATCTTTTTTGCGATAACTGACCCGAAAGCGGCTCAAAGGCCGCGAATCGCCGACACCCATCCCCGCGCTAGAGCCGGTTTCGCCCAGCTTGATCAGAAAATCCGACCCGCGCTTCGTTCCATAAGTCACAGTCCGCCGCTGCGCCTGCGGCAACAATCGCCGCAACATCGGATCGTCATTGCACACCACCACCATCCCATAGAACGGCACCCGGTCCATGAACTCCAGAAACGTCTTTTTCACATCCCGCATGTTGCGATAGCAATCCATGTGCTCGCGGTCGATATTGGTCACGACCGATAGAATC
Organism: Acidobacteriaceae bacterium; assembly: GCA_003131635.1. Taxonomy (GTDB): domain Bacteria; phylum Acidobacteriota; class Terriglobia; order Terriglobales; family Acidobacteriaceae; genus Sulfotelmatobacter. The sequence continues at coordinate 53 of PKVZ01000283.1, read as the reverse complement.
GGCGACAACTTCAGAAACGACCGGTCGCTCTCATCCGCCTCGGCCACCAGATA
>PKVZ01000240.1:3181-7880 GCA_003131635.1 Acidobacteriaceae bacterium | reverse complement strand
GCCTCTGCTAACGTGCTGCCAGTCGGCGCCACCGCATTGGCAAACACGCCAAACGCATTTCCGTTCACATAAGACACTCCAATGTAGTCGGCCACCATCGGTCCATCGTCGGAAACCGGCAGCCACGCCAGCTTCATCGGCCCGGCAAGTTTTACTCCCGCTGTCCAGGTTGCGCCACCATCGGTCGAAGTCACAAAACCCACCTCCAACTCGCACGTGCTGGCGCTGCAGTTGGCCACCGGATAGTAGTAATAAACAATCGTCATGTGCGCGCTGCTTCCCGAGGTCGTCGGATCAACGCCGATGCCCGGCAGGAAATGATCCACCGTGCTCGTCGTCGGATCAATCGGGATTCGCGTCACCGCGCTCCACGTTTTCCCATCCGATGACGAACTCATCACGATATCGTTTTCTTTGCACCCCGTGCGGAATCGGCAATCCGACCACACCACATACACATTGCCCGCTCCATTGATCGAGGCCGACGGCAGATTCGGGTCCCGTATCCCGCCCGCCACAAAATGGCTGTCGATGCTCGCAATCTGCTGGCTCTTGCCCCAACTCGCGCCGCCATTCGTCGAACTGAACACATCGATGCCACCGCCTTCAAAAGGCACAATTACCGTGCCATTCGGCTGTACCTGAGGTTCGCCGCCCAGTCCGCCCGCGTGGTCGGACGAAGCCAATCCGGCTCCCCAAGTCAGTCCTCCGTCGCTCGATCGGCTCAGCAGAACATCGCCGCTGCCATACGCCTGATCCCACTCCGTGTAGCAATTTCCATAGTAAGGACTCGTCGTCGTGTTGTCGCACACACTCCAGTTCTTGTCGTCAAGATGTGTCTTATCGATGTTGATCGGATTTCCCCACGTCAATCCATCCGTCGACCGGCTCACCGCCACATCGCCAATGTACTGCGAACCGCTGCTCAGCCCGACCAGCGGCAGCGTCGAAATCAGCCACTCCCCGTGCTTCGCGTCGTAAGCCACCGACGGATCGGCCGCCGCCCCGTACGTCCCGCCCTTGTAGTTCACTGTGAGTCCCGGCAGATCTCCATGCGTCCAACTGACGCCGCCGTTCGTTGAAGTGGCAAATCCCACGTCGCCGCTGCCCCAACCAATCGACCCCGGCCGCCGCGCCACATGGAACGCGCTGACAATCGTGTTCCCCCACGCGAACGTGTCCGGTTCAACTTCCGTCTTGTGCACGCTGTCGCTGTTGGTAAGGTTGTCCCCGCTGATCTTGGCTAATCCCGATTGCGCCCCCGCCTGCAAGGTCAAGGCCAGCGAAATCGCCAGCACGATTATTAGAAATGAAAGCGATTTATTTCCACCGCAACTGACTGGGAGAACAGTTTTCATCTTCATCGGAACTTTCCTCAATTCTCTGTACACAGGATTCAACCTCGCACGGGCTGGAGCGGAACTAACGGGACGATCCCACCCACCGGGAATCGTCACCGGAACTATATCGCGATAGTTGGCAGAGTGTCGATGTGAAGATTCTTGCATAGCGTACGCTCTCCGCGCCGTTTCCTCCGTGTAACTTCGTGCCCTTCGTGGTTAATCGACCCGCACTTCGCTTGACCTCGATCCTGCCCCTCATATCTAATTCAAAGCGTTCTTCGTTCCAAGGAGAAGTTCAGAGATGCGCGTCGCATTCTTAGGTCTGGGAATTATGGGGCAAGCCATGGCCACGAATCTGGCCAAGGCCGGCCATGAAGTCACGGTGTGGAACCGCACTCCCGGCAAACTCGTGGAAGGCACGGGCATCGCTCCCACTCCGGCCGCTGCCGCGCAGGGAGCCGAGGTCGTCTGGCTCTGCGTCTCCGACACCGCCGCTGTCGAACAAATATTGTTTGGCNNGTACGCGCCAAAGGTGTGGCCTACGTCGACGCTCCCATGACCGGATCGAAAATCGGCGCCGCCAACGGCAGCCTGATTTTTATGGTCGGCGGCGACGCCGCCATCATCGACCGTCTCAATCCTTTATTCGCCGCCATGGGCAAGAAAATTTTCCGCATGGGAGAAACCGGCAAAGGCCAGGCCACCAAGCTCGCCATGAACCTGCAAATCGCTCTGATCTTCGAAGGCTTCGCCGAGGCCCTCACCCTCGCCACCAAACTCGGCGTGGACCCCAAACAACTTCTGTCCTTGATCGATGCCACCATGGTCCGCTCCGGCGTCGTCGATTACAAAGGACCGTTCATCCTGCAGCGCGACTTCACGCCAAATTTTCCTCTGCGCCTCATGCACAAAGACATTCTCCTCACCCTCGAGGCCGCCAAAGAAGCCCGCGTAAAGCTGCCCGCTCTCGAAACCGTGGAAGAGATTTACGAAATGGCCACCGAAGACGGCCACCGCGATCTCGACTATGCCGCGACCTTAACTCTGTTGGAAAAATGGGCGGGAATACAAGTAAAAAGCGAAGCCGCATAGATCGTGTAGGAAACTCGGAAGGCCGAGCTTGTGTGGGGACAGCCGCCCTCGGCTGTCCATCGGGCGAAGCCCGATAATCTTAATGAGCCAACAGTATCCTCAAATCCCGCAGATTATTCCCCGTAGGCCCAGTTTCAATGGCATCCCCAAGCGCGCTGAAGAACGGATAAGCATCAAACTTCTCCAGCGCCGCGCCAGCATCAAGTCCTTTCGCATGCGCGCGCTCCATAGTACTTCCATCCACCACCGCGCCCGCCGCCGGACTGTTCCCATCCACTCCATCCGTCCCAGCGCTGAGCACGGTTATATTCTCTCCCGCAATCCTCGCGGCGCACGCCAGCGCAAACTGCTGGTTGCGTCCGCCGACTCCGCCGTTCGTAACCTTCACCGTCACCTCCCCGCCGGAAATCAGGCACACGCGTGGAGATTCTTTTCTTAGCTCGCGCAAGCGTTTCAACAAGTATTCGGCCGCGCGCTCGTAGTCCCAATCGTCACAGGAATTATCCACCTGAACCGCGAACCCGGCGCGCTCGGCCGCAGCACTCGCCTGTTCCACCGCGGTCTGGTTCGAAAGCACGGTCCACCAGCGCGATCGATAAAACGCCTGATCATCCGACTTCGGCGTCTCCTCCAGTGCTCGGCGTTCAAAAAGCTCGCGCGTGGAATGCGGCAGTTGCGCCAGTAAACCATGTTTCTCTGCGATGCGATAACAATCCTCCACGCTGGTTGAGTCCGGCATCGTCGGCCCCGACGCCAGCGCATCGGGCGTATCGTCCGGAACATCGGAGACCAGCAGCGAAACCTGCTGCGCCGGAAACGCCGCCCGCGCCAGCCTTCCGCCTTTCACCCCCGAAAGATGTTTGCGGATGGCATTGATTTCCGCGATGGGCGCACCCGAAAGCACTAATGCACGATAGGTCGCGATCAAATCGTCCAGCGAGATCTCATCGTCGATCGGCTTCTCCACAATCGAAGATCCTCCCCCACTAATCATAAAAATGACCAACGATGCCGCGCTCTGCGCATCCAGCAGTTTCAAAATAGCCTTCGCCGCGTGAATCGATTCCGCGTTCGGCGTCGGATGCCCGCCGTGAAAATAACGAAAGCCCCGCATCTGCGACGAAGGCTCGACCGAACTCGCCACAATCCCTTCCATCGCTGACTCGCCTATTTGCTGCGCCAGAGCCTCGACCATCGTATGTCCGGCCTTGCCGATGGAAACCACCACGACCCGCGAATAAGCCTGCAGATCGTAAAGATCCTCGCGTACCCTCAACAACCCGCGCTCGCAATGCACGTGCCGCGCAAACCCCTTCGCAATCGAAGCCTCGCCCAGCGCGGTAAGGAAAATTCCCCGCGCACTCTCGCTCATCCGACGAAAAATCTCAGTATCGTTCATTCACGCCGCCGTCCTGAGCGCGGCAAAGCGTCCGCCTTAGCGAACGCGATCGCGGAGTCGAAGAATCCCTTACACTCCCACGCCACTCGTGTCTCAAAAAAGAGTTCGCACAAGTCTTTTGCTGATTGCTGATTGCTGATNNTGACTGCTGACTGCTGACTGCTAACTGCTGAGCGCTTCCCGCGCCCATCCTTCAATCGCCTCCCGCAACTCGCGCAGCCGCCCCTCAAAAAAATGATCCGCCCCCTCGATCACCACTAACTTCTTCGGCTCCGCCGCCGACGCAACCAATTCTTCCAGCTTCGCCCGCGGACCGAACTGATCGCGCGCGCCGCTCACAAACAACTTCGGCTTAACGCAGTCTCGCAAGAAATCAAAGGTATAAACCCGCGGCGCTTCTACGTCGGCCGCCACAGGAATTGCCGGAACCCCCACGCCGATCAGCGCTTTCACCCGTGCATCCGGCGATGCAGCCCGCAATCCCACCGCCGCGCCAAAAGAAAATCCCGCAAATATCAAGGGCAGATGATACTCCGCATCCAGCCAGTTGAGAGCAGTGCGCACGTCCTCAACCTCGCCGTTGCCGTGATCGTGTTCCCCGTGGCTAAGTCCGGCACCGCGAAAATTAAAGCGCAGCACCGGAAAACCAAAACTGTTCAGCGCCTTCATGGTATGGAACACCACTTTGTTATGCAGCGTCCCGCCAAACAGCGGATGCGGATGGCAAACCACCGCCGCATGCGTCGCATTTTCCGCACCCGCATTCAGCAGCGCTTCCAGCCGTCCCGCAGGCCCCTCAAGGAACAGCGATCGAATCGTTGTATTCTGTCCAATCACGTCCATCAGATTACATGAAGTCAGAAGT
>PKVZ01000240.1:0-3130 GCA_003131635.1 Acidobacteriaceae bacterium | reverse complement strand
GTCGACATCGAATCCATCTCCGGCAACGAATCTGCCGTCGGCAACTATCTCTATGGAGAGCTTTGCCGCATCGGCTACCAGGCGCTCAAAATCCCCGTGGAAGGCGACCGTTTTAATGTCTACGCCACATCGCCCGAGCAGCCCCATCCTGAGCTGGTTTTTTCCACGCACATGGATACAGTTCCTCCCTTCACTCCTTCCACCGAAGATGCGGCGCGCATCTACGGCCGCGGCTCCTGCGACGCGAAAGGAATCATCGCCGCCCAGATCGCCGCCTCCGAACGCTTATGCCGGGAAGGAATTTATGTCGGATTGCTCTTCGTGGTGGGAGAGGAGCGCGACAGCCTGGGCGCGAGGATCGCCAACGAGTACGCCGCGAAAGATCAAGCGCATCGCCGCAAATATCTGGTCAATGGCGAACCCACGGAAAACCGCATCGCACTCGCTTCGAAAGGAACCCTGCGCGCCGAAGTCACCGCCTCCGGACGCATGGCGCATTCGGCTTATCCCGAACTCGGCGAATCCGCCATCGATAAGTTAATAACGGCACTCACCCGCTTGCGCGCCATGCCGTTGCCCTCCGACGCGCAGTTTGGTCCCTGCACCTTGAACATTGGATTGATCGAAGGCGGCCGCGCCCCCAACGTGATTCCCGATTACGCCCACGCCGATTTGCTCTATCGCCTCGTCGGTCCATCGCAAGATCTGCGGCGCCAGATTCTCGAAACTGCTGGCAACGAAGTGAAGGTCGATTTCCCTCTGGAAATTCCCTTCCTGCGCCTGCGCACAGTCGAAGGCCTGCCTACCATGATCGCCGCTTTCACCACCGATATTCCTGCGCTAACCAACTGGGGCGCCCCGCTGCTGATCGGTCCCGGATCGATTCACGTTGCTCACACCGACGGAGAGTTCATCGACAAGCAGCAACTGGCGGAAGCGATTGATTTGTATTGCACGATTGCCAAGCGGCTGGTTCAGTTATGAAGTTTTGACCCATGTACGCCAATAGCGTATAGTAAGTAAACATACGCTAATAGAGTAGCTACGGTATGGAGTTCATCGAGGCGCCGGCATTTACGCGTTATCTGGCGAGACTATCTGAACGATGATGGCTACAAAGAACTGCAAGCCAAGCTGGGAGCTAATCCTGAACTCGGAGCTGTTATGCCGGGCACAGGCGGATTTCGAAAGCTGCGCTGGGGGGATATTCGGCGAGGCAAGGGCCGCCGAGGCGGATTGCGCGTTATCTACTACCACTTCAGATCCGACAGCCAGATCTGGCTGATAACCCTTTACGACAAAGACGAAGCTTCGGATCTGACAACGAAAGAAAAGAAAGCACTCAAAGCCGCAATCGAAAGCGAATTGGCCGCACGTGCGGCTCGGCGGATCGCTGGAGCCCACAGGAGAGCGAGGACACGGTAATGGCGAAGCGGAAAATCTTTGACGACCTAATGGAAGGCGTGGCCGCGATGAGGAGCCAGCGCGAAGGCAAGCTCACTCTTCGCAGCTATAGAGTCGATGTGTTGCCGCTTCCCAAAGTAGATTCGAAGCTGCTAAGGGACACTCGAAAAAAGCTGCGCTGCTCGCGCGCCGTGTTCGCCCGCAAACTGCGGATTAACGAAAGAACGCTGGAAAAATGGGAACAGGGCCGCGCAAAACCAAATCCCCAGGCAGCCGCCCTCGTCCTTCTAGTGCGAAAGTATCCGGACACGCTAGCCCGGCTGGAGGCGATTGCGGCGCGGTAGGGAGCGGCGCGTTTGCCGTTGCAAACCGAGCGGGGGGCGTGACGTTCTATTCAAGAACCACCTGACCAATTTCGGTTTACGGTCCACAACGGTTACCATCGCTATTACGCGTCCATCGCTGCTGGATATCAAGACCCGCCGGTCATCGTGACAACGCTTCCGTAAAGCAGAAAAGCCTCTCCAAGAGATAAACTTGTATCATGACCACCACCACCACCCTCAACTCCCTCTCCCGCGCCTCTTCCGCCTACCTGCGTTCCGCCATGCACCAACCCATCCGCTGGCATGAATGGGGTGAGGAAGCATTCGCGTCCGCGCGGCGCGAGAATAAGCCCATGCTGCTCGACATTGGCGCCGTGTGGTGCCACTGGTGCCATGTGATGGACCGCGAGTCCTACGACGATCCTGAAATCGCGGCCATTGTGAATGAGCATTTCATCGCCGTGAAGGTGGACCGCGACGAGCGTCCCGATATCGACAGCCGCTACCAGGCCGCGGTCAGCGCCGTCAGCGGCCAGGGTGGATGGCCGCTCACCGCTTTTCTCACTCCCCATGGCAAGCCGTTCTACGGCGGAACTTATTTTCCCCCGACCGATGGCTACGGCCGTCCCAGCTTTCGCCGCGTGCTGCTCAGCATCGCCAACGCTTACCAGGAAAAGAACGGCGATGTGCTCGAGCAGGCGAAGATGGTCGAGAGCACCATCGCGCAAGCGGAGTCTTTTGCCGGGCGCAGCGGCCGCGTCTCCGCCAGCATCATCGCGGCAATTCAGGAATCCGCCTTCAAAATGTTCGATCCCCAGCATGGCGGATTTGGCCAGGCGCCTAAGTTCCCGCATCCCTCGGCCCTGGATTTGCTGATCGAGCAATACACCCGCACCGCAGACGACAGCCTCCGCAATTTAATCGTCACCACTCTCGAACACATGGCCAATGGCGGCGTCTACGACCAGCTCGCCGGAGGCTTTCATCGCTACTCGGTCGACGAGCGCTGGGTGGTTCCCCACTTCGAAAAAATGTGCTACGACAATTCTGAACTGCTGAAGAACTACGTACACGCCTATCAGGCCACGGGTTCGGAATTCTTCGCCAACGTAGCGCGCGACATTATTCGCTGGATGGACGAATGGTTGAGCGACCGCGATCGTGGCGGCTTCTACGCCTCTCAGGATGCTGACATTTCCATGGACGACGACGGCGACTACTTCACCTGGACGCTCAACGAAGCCCGCGCAGTTCTAACCGAAGAAGAAGCCCAGGTTGCGGCCCTGCACTACGACATCAACGAAGTTGGCGAGATGCATCACAATCCAGCCAAGAACGTGCTCTACGTGCGCGCTCCGATCGATGAGATCGCGCGGCGCATGAATCTCAGCGTTGAGCGC
>PKVZ01000280.1:2906-4838 GCA_003131635.1 Acidobacteriaceae bacterium | reverse complement strand
ACGTCCGCCATAGCTGGCAGATTAGCACAAGAGGCAGCCAGATCAACTCGACTTTTAGGCGGGGATTTCGCGCGGCGCAGCGCTTCCAGCGGTGCGATTAGTCTTGGTTGGAGGTCGGGGCTTTAGCCTCTGAGGAAGCCCAACCACGCGCTGCAGCCCTTTTCAAGAATTCCGTGCAGCTCCGCCGAGTTGCTCAGGATCACGGGGCGAAAGTTCGCGACGATATCCGGAGGAAGATCTTGCAACGCCTCCTCTGAAGGCAGCAGAACCAGCGATTCCCCCATCGCCGGCATGATTGTCATCCCGCCGGCACGAGCGACCTCGAGCACGAAGTCGGCCAACAATGCGCTGGATGCACGAATGTGGAAGGCGCAACCGGGAAAAGTATCCCCAAACCCCAAACCCTTGGCCGAGAATTCCACTTCTGCCCCGTCAGGGAATTGAACTTTGTAAAAGCCATATGCATCCGGCCCCGTGTGCTGTGTTGAGTCGAGAACGCGAAGAATCTCCACTGTCGTGGCCTCCACCGGGCGGCCTCGCTCAAACCGCTGGAGAAAAACATCAAAGCTCACGCGCGCCTCCACCCGACCGCGGGACCATTCGGCGATACTAGAAATCGAGATCGAGGTTCCAGACTACTCAGCCGAAGCACGAAGCCTTTTGCCTAAGCCCGCTGCACTCCCCCCAACCCCTGCAAGGCCGCCACGATCTTCGCAGACCACTGCGCGATCTGATCGTCGCGTAGCGTCCCCGCATCCGACTGCAACCGCACCCGCAGCAGAATCGAATACTTTCCTGCACCAATCGATCCGCCACGGAAAATCTCGACCGGCTTGAATTCACGCAGCTCGGGAATGCCCAGGCCGATCACTGCACGGCGAATTGCCTCAAATTCCACCTCATCGTCAAACACAAACGAAAAATCCCGCTCCACCGCCGGATACTTCGCCAGCGGCGCGAACTTCATTGTTCGCAGCCCGAGCGCATGCAACCGCTCCAGATCAAGCTCCGCCAGAAAAACATCCTGCCGCAACTTTCGCTCTGCCTTCACGCTTTCAGCAATCTGCCCGAACTGCGCCACCACGGCGCCATCCAGCAGCGCCCGCGCCGAACGCCCTTGATGAAAATATTCAGCCGTGTCGCGATCGAAACTCAAATCGCTGCAAGCAAATGCCGCCAGCAGATTTTCCACATCGCCCTTGAACGAGCGAAACGCCTCGGCCGCCGCAGCCTGCTCATCTTTGCTTACATCGAGCGCTCCGCCCGTGGGCAGCGCGGCTTTCACCGCCGCCAGCGTCGCCCCCAAACACGCGCGCGCCGGCTCTACCCGCTCCCCGCCTCGCATTTCGTACACCCGGCCCATCTCGAACAGCCGCACATTCTCGGAATCTCTGTTCAAATTCCATGCCAGCATGTCGAGCATTCCCGGAGCCATCGAAGTCCGCATCACCGATGCTTCTTCACTCAGCGGATTTTCCAGTTCCAGCACCGATGCCGACGAAAATCTCTCTGCGTCCGCATGCGAAATAAACGTCAGCGACACCGCTTCGTTGTACCCCAGCGCCAAGGCTCGCGCGCGCAAAGTGGCGTCCATGGCCGCGTTCGGCAGCTCCACCACCACCCCGCTATAAGCCGGCAAAGTGTTTTCGAACTTGTCATATCCGTGCAGCCGCGCGATTTCTTCGATCACGTCGATCTCGCGCTCCACATCCAGCCGCCAACTCGGAATGTGTACCCGAATCTCTGCGTCCGCCTGGCCCTCGGGAATCAAGTCGAACCCAAGCTTCTTCAAGATGCGGAAAATTTCTCCCGCATCCAGATTCCCGCCCAGAATTCTCTGCACCTCGGAAAGCCGCAGCACCACCGGCGCCTGGTCGATTTTCCTCGACACAACATCGATCACATCGCCAACCAGTTCTCCGCCGCCTGATT
>PKVZ01000280.1:663-2880 GCA_003131635.1 Acidobacteriaceae bacterium | reverse complement strand
GTGTCGTAGCCGCCCATCACGCCGGCAAGTCCGACGGGCTTTTTCGCATCGGCCACAACCAGATCTTCCGAAGTTAGCGTGCGCTCCACCCCATCGAGCGTCTTCAGTTTCTCGCCGTCTCTCGCTTTTCGAATGATGAGCCTGCCGCCCTCCAGCAAATCCATATCGAAGACGTGCGTCGGTTTGCCCATCTCCCACAAAACGTAGTTCGTCGCGTCGACGGCATTGCTGATAGGCCGCTGATCCAGCAACTGCAGACGATGCGCAATTTTCGCCGGTGATGCTTTGATCTTCGTCCCGCGTACAACCCGCGCAGAAAACCGAGGACAAAGCTGCGGTTCCTCAACCGTGATCGGGAAGGGCACTCCAGAATCGCCCGAAGCCCGAAGCCCTAAGCCCGACAGCGCCTTCAGCGGCACGTCATAGATCGCCGCCGCCTCCCGCGCCACCCCATAATGATTCATCGCGTCCGGACGATTGGTCCCAATCTCCATCTCGAAGATCGTATCTTTACCTGACCCGCTGATCCCCTCAACCGCGATTCCGACGCCAGTCAAATCCTCGGCGAGCCGATGGTCATCGACTGTGAGATCGACAAACTCGCGAATCCATGACGAAGAAAGTTTCATCTTGTAGCGCCGGCGTCCCGCCGGCTTTACCCGCAAAAAAGCCTTGTCATTCCGAGCGAAGCATGAGCTTCATGAAATGAAGCTCATGCGTAGTCGAGGAACCTGCTTTTGCTCGCATCTAGCAGGACCCTCGCCACTTTTATGCGAACTGCCCGAGGAACCTAACATCGCCGTTAAAGAACAACTGCAAATCATCCACGCCATACTTCAGCAGCGCGATCCGGTCCGCGCCCATGCCGAAGGCGAATCCCGAAACTCTCTTCGGGTCATAGCCGTTGTCCTTCACAAACTCAAACACATTGGGATCGACCATGCCGCATCCCAGAATCTCAATCCATCCAGTTTGCTTGCACGGACGGCACGGCTCCGCGCCGCGTTTCCCGCTCCCTCCGCAGATGAAGCACGAAACAAACATCTCCGCGCTCGGCTCGGTGAACGGGAAAAATGACGGACGAAAACTTGTCTTCACGCTCGACCCAAAAAACTCTTTCATGGCATGATCGAGCGTCCCCTTCAAATCGCCAAACGTGATGTTGGCATCGACCGCCAGCCCCTCAATCTGATGAAACATCGGCGAGTGGCTCGCATCCGGAGGATCGTTGCGATGCACCGTCCCAGGGATCACAATCCGGATCGGCGGCCGCATCTTCTCCATNNAACAAAGTATCCTGCGTATCCCGCGCCGGATGATTCGGCGGAAAATTCAGTGCCTCGAAGTTGTAGTAATCGGTCTCGACAACAGGCCCGTCGGCGACGGAGTAGCCCAATTTCTGAAAGACGCGAACCATCTCGTTCGTCGTCTTGATGACCGGATGCTCCGCGCCAATGGGACGGCGGACTCCGGGCAGGGTGATATCGACTCCAGATTCGGTCGTCACGTCGTCAGAGACTTGATGAGCGCGGATCGCATCTGACGACTGCCGCGCAATGAGATCCAGTGCCTTGACGAATTGCTCAATCTGAGGAAGGTCGGTCTGCCCTACTTGATTTATCAACTGGCCGACATGCTTTTTGCGATCGGGCGGTGCATTCTTAAGCCAAAGATCGTTGAGGTGCCCGAAAAGACCAGACTTTCTGCCCACCCATCTGTCGCGAAACCTCTTAAGCAAGTCCTGTCTGACAGCCGGAGTCAGTGCCGGGTCATCTACCCTCTTATGAATCTCTCTGCGTTCAGTCTCGAGGACAAGGCGAAATTGTGCGACTGCTTCCCCCAACTCCCTCTCTGAATAATCCGTCAATTTGGGAACGGTATAGGCCACTCTGTTTAGTATCCAAGAAGAATGTCATCCTGAGCGGAGTAAACCGATTCGCGAAGCGATTCGGTTTGCGGAGTCGAAGGATCCCTATTGGCTAATCAAAACCCCGGCGTGGCAGGGAACGTCTACCACTAGCTCCGAAGGCAGATTCCTCGCTTCGCTCGGAATGACAAGTTGCTTAAATTTAAGATCGGTAATCGGCACGGCTGAAGGCCGTGCCCTTCCCGGTTTATCGAAGACTGGCGGCTTGACAGTTACGCCAGCGCGGTCTTCGCCTGTTCCGCCAGGTTCTTAAACGCAGCCGCATCCCGCACCGCCAAATCAGCCAGAAT
>PKVZ01000280.1:0-591 GCA_003131635.1 Acidobacteriaceae bacterium | reverse complement strand
AGGCCGCGTTCTACGGCCTCTTTTGCGGAGCGGTAAAGTTTGGATTTAGTAAGGAAGTAGCCGCTTGCGCGGTCTAATATTTTCTTGCGCTTGGCGCGGCGTTTGGTTCCGCGTTTTACACGTGGCATGGTGTTCTCCTTTTTGCTTTCTCTATACTGGCGGCTGGAGGTAAGGATGATCGACCCTTGCGGGGATCACTGCCTCTTCACGCGCCTGCTTTGTGTGGTGCGGCCGCCCCCGGCCGCATTGGGCAGCGATTATTCGCCGCCATGGATCGCGGGCGAGGGCGCCCGCGCCACATAAACTTCTACTGGTATGGAATCATCCGCCTCACTTTGCGGACATCGCCATCGCTTACCAGCGTGGCCGTTCCCAACTTGCGTTTGCGTTTGTGCGCCTTGGACGTCAACATGTGGCGCAGGCCCGAATGTCCTCGCTTTACCTTGCCCGTGGCAGTTTTCTTGAAGCGCTTGGACGCGCCCTTGTGGGTTTTTAATTTCGGCATAGTTCCTCGGAATCAAGTGGCAGCCGGTACCCGTCCGCACACTTTCGGTATTCAACTCCTGATGTTTAATTGCTCTGGAATCGTTG
>PKVZ01000105.1 GCA_003131635.1 Acidobacteriaceae bacterium | reverse complement strand
CTATCTCGCGGCGCAACCAATCCGACGGGTCGTCGCAACGCTCCAATCCGAGGGGGTGAGGAGAACAAGGAAATGCGCCCGCGCAGTTATATTTCCGAGTATGACGCTCTCGAAGTCGCCACTGTCGATACCGCTGAAATCAATGAACACGTCATAGCCGTGCTGGGTCAGGTTCTGAAAAATGTTCAGTGCCCAAGGAAAGTTGGTGCGGCGATAACTGAGGAAAACGGATTTTTCGACGCGTTCCATACAGCAAACTGATGTCCTTCACGCAGAAGGACAAGAGTGAACGATATCAGAAATCGGACTGGACCGCGAAGCATCCATGCTAGAGAGTTCGAGCTGCTCGCGGTAGTCGTCAATGTTCACGGGCTCCTGAGCGACTCCGGTATCCATCGCTGCCTGGGCGACGGCGGAGGACTCCCACACCAGAACGCGTGGGTCAAAGGGTTTCGGGATCAAGTAGTCGGGACCAAACTCCAGCCTAGCTACGCCGTAGGCGCGGCACACTGAGTCAGGCACATCTTCTTTGGCGAGGTTGGCGAGGGCGCGCGTGGCGGCCAGCTTCATCTCTTCGTTGATCACCGTAGCATGTACGTCCAGGGCGCCGCGGAAGATGAAGGGAAATCCGAGCACATTATTCACCATGTTCGGATAGTCGGAACGGCCGGTGCACATGATGACGTCTTGGCGGCAGGCTCGGGCGTCCTCGTAGGAAATCTCTGGATCGGGATTCGCCATGGCGATGACGATGGGACGGGCAGCCATGGAGCGCACCATATCCTGCGTGACCACACCACCGACGGAGAGTCCGAGGAACATATCGGTGTCTACCATCGCCTGGGCCAGGGTGCGCAATTTGGTATCTTGTGCGAAGCGCTCCTTGTAGGGATTCATGCCCGCGGTACGGCCCTTGTAAACCACACCCTTGGTGTCGCAGAGAGTAATATTCTCGCGCTTCACGCCGAGGCGAATGTAATGCTCGGCAGTCGCTACAGCGGAAGCACCGGCGCCGTTGATGACAAGGCGGATTTTGGCGATGTCCTTGCCGACAACGTCCAGAGCGTTCAATAATGCGGCTCCAGAAATAATGGCGGTGCCGTGCTGGTCGTCGTGGAAGACCGGGATCTTCATGGTCTTCTTCAACGTTTCCTCAATATAGAAACATTCCGGGGCTTTTATGTCTTCCAGATTGATGCCACCGAAAGTGGGCTCCAGCAGCTGGCAGACTTTGATGATCTCGTCGGGATCGTGGGTGTCAAGTTCAAGGTCGAAGACATCCACGTTGGCAAAACGCTTGAAGAGGACGGCTTTGCCTTCCATGACCGGTTTGCCGGCGAGGGCGCCGATGTCGCCCAAACCGAGGACCGCGGTTCCATTGGTCACAACCGCTACCAGATTGCCGCGAGCAGTGTACTTGAAGGCATCGTGCGGATTGGCTTGGATGGCCAGGCACGGCTCGGCTACTCCAGGGGTGTAGGCCAAGCTTAGATCGCGTTGGGTGCGGCAAGGTTTGGTGGGAGTGACTTCAATTTTCCCGGGACGTCCACCGAAGTGGTAATCGAGTGCTTGTTGCTTAGTAACCATAAGACTCCTCACTGTTCTTGGCGGCCTGATTGTTTACTGCCGTGACGCTTGCAAGTCGAATGTGCTGTGATGTAGCTCACCAGTTGCGGTGAGTTTGACCGGTAAGATATGAGCCGCGCCATCGCAAAATTTTTCTAGTGTCCGCTGAGAACTCTCCAGGCCTCGCGGTTGGTAAACACTACGTGCTGGATACTCTTAACCGCCTTCATGTATTGCGCCCGCTCGAAGGCGGAGGGATTGGGGCAGCGGATTTGACTCATGCTGCCTTTCATCTGCTGGACAGATTCGTATTCGTGCTTTTCCATCCATTCCAGGACGCCGGCTTCGACTTTCTCAAGATGGTCTATGCCGTTTCGCAACAGCGCGGAGCAGAGCATGGTGACGTCGGCGCCGACCATCAACAGCTTAATCACATCCTCGTGACCATGCACGCCGCTGGTCGCAGCCAGGTTGGCGCGGATGCGGCCGTAGAGAATTCCGATCCAAGTCAGAGGCAGCCGCAGTGCTTGCGGAGTGCTGAGTAAAACATTCGGCTGAATCTCCAACTCATCGAGGTTGATGTCGGGTTGGTAAAAGCGATTGAAGAGCACGAGCGCGTCGGCGCCCGCTTCGTCCAGCCGCTTTGCCATATTCGCCATGTTGCTGAAAAAAGGGCTGAGCTTCACGGCCACGGGAATTTTGACCGCAATCTTTACTTCCCGCAGGATGTCGATGTACGTCTCCTCGACGGCGGAACTCGAGACTTCTGGATCGGTTGGAATGAAGTAGATATTGCACTCGATGGCAGCCGCCCCAGCTTGCTCAATCTGCCTGGCATACTTAGCCCAACCGCCCAGGGTTGTACCGTTGAGGCTGGCAATCACCGGTATAGATACAGCTTCCTTGGCCCGACGGATGTGATTCAGATATCCTTCGGGGCCCATACGGAATTCGTCCGGCTGGGGGAAAAAGCTGGAAGCTTCCGAAAAACTGTCCGTGCCGTCGGTCAAGTGCTGTTCGAGTTCGATGCTTTCCTGGCGCAACTGCTCCTCAAAGAGTGAGTACAGCACCACGGCGGATGCACCCGCGTCTTCGAGGTGACGGATGCTGTCTATCTCCTGGGACAGCGGTGAGGCTGAAGCCACCAAAGGAGTGCGCAGTTGCAAACCGAGATAGTTAGTTTTGAGATCGATCATGATTGCTCCCTATTGCTCCTTTTGCTCCTTGGCGGGTTCTTTGTCTCCTTTACGCTGCGCCATATATTCGTATAAGCGGAAGCGGGTGGAGGCGTCATGTTGGGCTTCAGCCCAGAGCTGCTTGGCATCTTCCGGTCTACTCTTGGTGAGCATCTTGAAGCGCGTTTCCATGGACATGAAATCCTGGACTTTGCGGGTGGGCGTACGGGAATCGAGGATCAGCGGATTCTCGCCCTGCGCGGCCCGTTCGGGGTTATAGCGGTAGAGCAGCCACTGTCCGGAGTCGACGGCAACTTTCTGATTCGACATCGCCGTCGTCATGTTGATGCCGTGGGCGATACAGTGCGAATAGGCGATGATGAGACTGGGACCGTTGTAGGCCTCAGCTTCGAGAAACGATTTGAGTGTGTGTTCGTCTTTAGCACCCATGGCCACGCTGGCGACATAAATATTGCCGTAGCTCATGGCGATGAGTCCGAGATCTTTCTTGGGTCCGGGCTTGCCGCCGGCGGCAAACTTCGCCACTGCGCCGCGCGGAGTAGATTTCGAAGCCTGACCTCCGGTATTGGAGTAGACCTCGGTATCGAGTACGAGCACGTTGACGTTGCGGCCGCTGGCCAGGACATGATCGAGGCCGCCGTAGCCGATGTCATAGGCCCAGCCGTCTCCGCCGACGATCCAGATGCTTTTCTTGACGAGCAGGTCGGCAAGGGAAAGAAGTTGTTTCGCGTCGTTAACATTTACTCCAACATTTACACCGGAGTTTGCGCCGCGCAGCTTTTCTTTTAGCAGATCGACGCGTTGCCGCTGTTCGTGGATGTCGGCTTCGTCTTTCTGTGGAGAAGTGAGCAGCGCGGTGGCGAGTTCTTCACCGATCGTTCCTGCCATGCGCTTGACCAACTCCTGCGCGAACTCGGTTTGTTTGTCGATGGAAAGGCGGAAGCCCAGGCCGAACTCGGCGTTGTCTTCGAAAAGCGAGTTGGACCATGCGGGCCCGCGACCGTCGGCATTCTTCGTCCAAGGAGTGGTGGGCAGGTTGCCACCGTAGATCGAGGAGCAGCCGGTAGCGTTGGCGATAATGGCGCGATCACCGAACAGTTGCGACATCAACTTGAGATAGGGAGTTTCACCGCATCCGGCGCAGGCGCCGGAGAACTCGAACAGCGGCTCCTGTACTTGCTGCTGGCGGATGTTGCCGACTTTAATGTTGCGGCGGTCGAGTTCCGGAATCTTGAGAAAGAAATCCCAGTTTTCGCGTTCCGGTACCCGCAGCGGAGGCTGCGGCACCATGTTGATAGCTTTGAGACGCGTCTCGGCTTTATTCTTAACCGGACAAATTTCCACGCAAATGCCGCAACCGGTGCAGTCTTCCGGCGCTACCTGAATCGTATACTTGAGATCCTTCCATTCTTTGTCGCGGCTCTCGGTCGATTTAAATGTTGCGGGCGCGTGTTCCAATTCTTTCGAGTCGTAAACCTTGATGCGGATCACGGAGTGCGGGCAAACCATGGCGCACTTTCCGCACTGAATGCAGATGTTCGAATCCCATGCAGGAATTTCGAGCGCCAGATTTCGTTTCTCCCATTTCGCGGTTCCCGTGGGGAAAGTGCCATCCACAGGAAATGCGCTGACCGGCAGTTCGTCACCGCGGCCTGCGTAGATCGTGCCGAGCACATCACGTTCGAATTCAGGCGCTGAAGGCGAGAAGGGTGGCGGCATCTCAATCGTGCTGGTTAGTTCGGCAGGAGCCTTCACTTCGAACAAGTGCGCCAGAGTCTCGTCCACGGCTTTCATGTTCTGCTGAACAATCTCTTCGCCCTTCTTGCCGTAGGTGTCGCGAATGGATTTGCGGATTGCCTCAATCGCTTGATCCGCGGGTAATACCGCGGAGATGGCGAAGAAGCATACCTGCAGAATCGTGTTCATGCGGCTGCCCATGCCGGTGTCGCGCGCCACCTGGTAGGCGTCGATCACATAAAACTTTGCGCGCTTCGCGATGAGCTGCTGTTGAACCGGGCGCGGAAGATGGTCCCAAACTTCATCCGCGCCGAACGGGCTGTTGAGCAGGAAGGTGCCGCCGGGAACCAGCGCGCTCAGCATGTCGTAGCGCTCGAGGAATATCCACTGATGACAAGCGACGAAGTTGGCACTGGAAATCAGGTAGCTGGAGCGAATGGGCTGGGGTCCAAAACGCAAATGCGAAATGGTCGCGGCGCCCGACTTCTTGGAGTCGTAGACGAAGTAGCCTTGAGCGTAGTTGTAAGTGTTCTCGCCAATGATTTTGATTGAGTTCTTGTTGGCGCCTACGGTGCCATCCGCGCCTAACCCATAAAACATGGCTCGGACTACGTCGTCAGGCTCAGTGGAAAAACCGGCTTCATACGAAAGACTGGTATGGCTGACATCGTCCTGGATGCCGATGGTGAAGTGATCTTTTATTTGGCCGGCCTGGGTTTGGCCGGCGGGCTGATCGGCTTTCAGATTGTCGTAGATTGCCTTCACCATGGCCGGAGTGAATTCCTTGGAAGAGAGGCCGTAGCGGCCACCAACAACGGATGGCGCAGTTTTCCGGGGGCTGAAACCGGCTTTGATTCCTTCGTGAAGCGCGTTCACTACGTCAAGGTAAAGCGGTTCACCGATCGCACCCGACTCTTTGGTGCGATCGAGGACGGCGATCTTCCGCACGCTGGCAGGTAAGGCTGCAAGGAATGCCTGCACAGGAAATGGCCGGTACAAGCGGACTTTGAGCAGTCCGAGCCTTTCGCCTTGCGAGTTGAGATGGTCAATGGTTTCATGAGCGACTTCGGCGCCAGAGCCCATTATGACGATTACGCGTTCGGCATCAGGCGCACCCACATAATCGAAGAGGTGATAAGAACGGCCTACGACCTCGGCGAACTTGTTCATGACGGATTGGACGATTTGTGGACAAGCCTCGTAAAAGTTGTTCGCCCCTTCGCGCATCTGGAAAAACACATCCGGATTCTGGGCCGTGCCGCGCAAGACAGGATGATCGGGCGAGAGAGCGCGCTGGCGATGCTCGAAGATGCGATCCATATTGATCAGCGCGCGCATGTCGTCTTCATTCAGCATTTCGATCTTATTAACTTCGTGCGAGGTGCGGAAGCCGTCGAAGAAATGCAGGAAAGGAATGCGCGAGTCCAGGGAGGCGGCGTGAGCGATCAGCGCCATATCCATCGCCTCTTGCACGGAGTTCGAAGACAGCATGGCGAAACCGGTGCTGCGGACGGACATTACATCGGAGTGGTCGCCGAAAATCGAGAGGGCGTGGGTGGCCAAGGTGCGCGCCGAAACATGGAAGGCGGTGGGGGTAAGCTCCCCGGCAATCTTATTCATGTTCGGAATCATGAGCAGCAGACCCTGGGACGCGGTGAAGGTAGTGGCCAGCGATCCGGTCTGGAGCGCGCCATGGACGGCGCCGGCGGCGCCGCCTTCACTTTGCATCTCCATCACGTGGGGCACGGTTCCCCAGATGTTCGAGATTTGCTGAGACGCCCACTCGTCCGCCCACTCGCCCATGTTGGAAGAGGGAGTGATGGGATAGATGGCGATAACCTCGTTAACCCGGTAGGCGACGTAGGCGACCGCCTCGTTTGCATCCATGGTCTTGAACTTGCGCTTCATGATCGACACCCTGCCTTTACTCTGCAAATACTTGCCTGATTTGGTTTCCCGCTGACTGCACAAGAATGGACGATGCCGAACAAGAACGCAGCAAGGCAAGTCACAGAGGATTGTGATTTAGATCACAGCAAACCTCATGATGCGATCGATAAATAATGGATTCTTAACGGGATGAGGAGATTTATTGGCAATCACCAGAGCCACGCCTTGGGACCCTGCCACGATAGATCGTGCAATGGCTCGCCGAAAACGTAGGGTGCCGCTACCGCCTCATTTGTGAGGAGCATCACATCGGCATGTGCCCGGCAGCACAGCCAAGTGTTTCGTATAGACGGACACTGGCCTCAGACGAGACCGGCTTAACACGCTCGCGGACAGCGCAACGATGCGCCCACGCGAGCGATCCGGGCCCGAAGTTGCTAGACGAAGTTGTTCGAGGAGGCTGGTCATGCTCTCGCCATACGGAATGGAGATTGTAGAAAGTTGCCTTACCTGCAAGTTGCGGGCCGATCGAATATTCTGCGATCTGCCGGATAATGCGTTGCGGGCTTTCGAAAAAATCAAGTTTGCGACCTCTTATCCCCAGGATGCTGTGCTGTTCGTGGAAGGGCAGATGCCTCGCGGCATCTTTGTTATTTGCAAGGGGAGTGTCAAGCTCTCCATCAATTCTCCGGGCGGCCGAACCATGATCGTGAAACTTGCCGAGGCCGGGGAGGTTCTGGGATTGAGCGCAACCATCTCGGGCAAGCCTTACGAAGTAACGGCGGAGACGATCGATCCCTGCCAGGTTACTTTCGTGAAGCGCGAAGACTTTCTTCTGTTCTTGAAAGACGATGTCGAGGCCTGTTTCAAAGTGGCGGAGCAGTTGGGCGAGAAGTATCACAATGCCTGCAAGGAAGTGCGCTCACTGGGACTGTCGCATTCCGCCGCCGAGAAACTGGCGACGTTGCTTCTGGAATGGAGTTCGAAAAACGGGGAGTTCGGCAAAGCCGAGCCTCGGCTAAAACTCCGACTGACGCATGAAGAGATCGCGCAGATGATCGGGACTTCGCGGGAAACGGTGACCCGGCTCTTTGCCGAGCTGAAAAAACGTCAGATCCTGCAGACGAAAGGTTCGACTCTGGTGATTCGGAACACGCCGGCGCTGCGGGATATTGCGAATCATAACTAGGCGAGCGGTCGGGGCAGCCGCATCGCTCTAAGTCCAGCCGAATGGGCGACGCAAGCGCGTGGAAATGCCTCGGTCCATCCGGTCCATCTAGACCCCAAGATTAAAAGAGACTTAGATCTAGTGCCTAGGATCACAATTTCTGGTGATGATGATCACCGCTCCGGCGATGGTTCTCTTCTATGTTTGCGGCGTGGGTGAAACTAGCCTGGTTCAAGTGGGCAGGTTTAAGTGGGAGGAAAGACATGACTTCTGCAAACGGCGGCGGGCAGCACTCTAACGCAAATCATAATTCCGCGAATCATAATTCTGGAAATCATAATTCTGGAAATCATGGAAGCCAAAATAAACCGAGACTGATTTTCTGGGAGTTGACCAAAGGATGCAATCTGCGCTGCATTCATTGCCGAGCCAGCGCGACGGAACTGAGTTCCCCTTCCGATCTATCGACGCAGGCGGCACGCGACATTATCGACCAGATCGCCGAAGTGTCTTCTCCTATTCTGGTGCTGAGTGGGGGTGAGCCGCTGTTCCGTTCCGATATTTTCCAGTTAGCGCGTTACGGCACGGACAAGGGACTGCGCGTGGCGCTGGCCACGAATGGCACTCTGGTTACCAGGCAAGTGGCCCAGAAGATCGTCGAGAGTGGCGTGAAGCGTGTGGCTATAAGCCTGGACGGCGCTGACCCGCTGACTCACGATACTTTCCGCGGCATTCCGGGGGCGTTTGATGCAGCAATCACGGGCTTCCGCAATCTGAAAGAACTGGGCATGTCGGTGCAGATCAATACGACAATCGCTCGCCACAACGCGCACCAGCTTCCCAAGGTGCTTGAGCTGGCAAAGTTCATTGGAGCCGATGCGCTGCACACATTTCTGTTAGTGCCGGTGGGATGCGGTGTGGATATCGCCGCCGAGCAGATGGTTCCGCCGGAAGAGTATGAGAGGATGCTGAACTGGTTCTACGATCAATCGTTGCAGCGCGGCATCGAACTGAAGGCAACGTGTGCGCCACATTATTTCCGCGTGGTGCGGCAGCGCCGTGCGGCGGAACACCGGTCCGCGACCGCGACCGCATTGGCTGCGCAGGCGGTGGCGGAAGCCGTGCAGGATTCGCCAAGCCAGCATTCGGCAACGATCGGTGCGACCGAGATGACGATGCCGGGTTCAACCGGAATCGAGCTAAAGGCTAATGGCATTGGAAAGGCCGTGGGACATCCTGGAACTCATCCTTCTGACATGAACGCCATGACCAAGGGATGCCTGGCGGGAACCGCGGTTTGTTTCATTTCTCATCAAGGCGAAGTTTATCCCTGCGGATATTTGCCGGCGCTGGCGGGAGATTTAAAGAAGCAGTCGTTTGCCGATATCTGGGAAAACTCTTTTGTGTTCCATCAGCTGCGGGATGTCAACAACTTGAACGGAAAGTGTGGATGCTGCGAGTTCCGCAATGTGTGTATGGGCTGCCGCGCGCGGGCTTTTGCGGCTACCGGCAACTATCTTGATGAGGAGCCGTTCTGCGTTTACGAGCCGAAAGCAAAGAGCCTAAAGGATATTGCGCCGGCTGAAGTTGCTCACTGAAAAAAGAGAAGGCTCCTCACCACGGAGTCACAGAGAGAACAAATCCGAAGTCTTGCCGCCAAGCTTCTGGAAGGACTTCGGTCTTGTCTGTGGTTCTGCGCCTCATCAGTGGGAAAGTTTCTCCCGGAGCGAGCCAAAAGACACCAGTCCAGCGTGATATCCCACTAGCCGGTCTCCCGATCCTACTTCCCTTCCCGCAACACAACCTGTAACCCACTGAAAACAGGCACGATCAATGCCGTAAGCAGAGGGCTTATGTTTGGCATGGCGGATGCTTTTCATAGTGATAGTTGCAGGAGATGACGGTGGAACCCACCCTGATGGTTGTTGGCCTAAACTATCGAACGGCACCAGTGGCTGTGCGGGAGCGCTTCTGGATCAGCGAGAGCCGGCGCTACGAAGCTTTGGTGCAATTGTCCAGGGCGGAGGGCATCGACGAAGTGATCGTGCTGGCCACCTGCAATCGCACTGAGTTTCTGCTCTGGGTGAACGATGTCACGCTGGCGGCGAACTCGGTAATGCGGCTGCTCGGCGCCGAGTACGGACTGATGCTGTGCGAGTGGAAACATTTTTACCGTCTGCTGGATGAAGCCGCGCTGCTGCACATTTTTCGGGTTGCATCCAGTCTGGATTCGATGGTGGTGGGTGAGCCCCAGGTCGTCTCGCAGGTGAAACAGGCTTGGCAGCAGGCGCAGAAGCTTGGCGCGACGGGCCGGTTCCTTGATGCCGTGATACAGAAGGCGCTCACCGTATCGAAGCGCGTGCGCAGTGAGACGGCGATCGGGAACGCGGCAGTTTCGATTCCTTATGCGGCGGTGGAACTCACACGGCAGATTTTCGGGTCCTTGGAAAATAAGAAAGTGCTGCTGCTGGGCGCGGGCAAGATGAGCGAGCTTTCAGCCCGGGGGTGGCTCAATCACGGAGCTAGGGCCGTTCGTGTGATCAACCGCAAGACGGAGCATGCGGCTGAACTGGCCGCGAAACTGGGCGGGATTGCGATTCCGTTTGAAGAGCGCTGGCAACACATGGCGGACGCCGACATTATTATCAGTTCGACCTCGTGTCCCCATACGATTCTCAGCCGGGACGAAGCCGAGATGATGGTGCGCGGGCGGACGAAAAGGCCGTTAGTCATCGTGGATATCGCGATGCCGCGCGACATTGACTCGGCGGTCCGCGAGGTCGAAGGCGTCTATCTTTATGATCTCGACGACCTGGAAAACGTGGTCGACCACAACGCGGGCGAGCGTGAAGTTGCCGCCGCGGCCGCGCAGAAGATTTTACAGGCGGAGGCGCAAGGCTTCCGCCGCAGGCTGATGGCGGAGCGGGTAGTGCCGACGATTGTGGCACTGCGCCAGCGGCTGGACGAAATTTGCCGGCAAGAACTGGATTCCTTTCGACAAGAGAGCGGACCTTTTTCCAAGGACCAGGACGAAATGTTAAACGCAGTCATGTCCCGTATGACGCAGAGAATTGCAGGGTCCCTGGCCCGTGAACTCAAGGAACTTCCAGAAAAGATGGAACAGGAACAGATGACCTCTGCATTGCAGCGGCTGTTCCATCTGCAAACGCCGGAACGGGCGCTTGCCGGCACCATATCGTAGGCGGATTCACGACTGAAACAACAGAGCTATCGGCGCACGAAGCTCAATTTCGGGGACAGACCAGCAAAAAGTTCAACATAGGCCGCACGCACACATAAAGCTGTGCGCCAGGTCACATACAAGCGTATTCAAAGCGCCGATGATAGCACTCTAAATGTCCAGCAGGACATTCTTCATTTCCGCTCGACGATAACTCAAGAGAAGGTCAACAAAACGAATTAGAAATCGGCGGACGGCAAGCCGTCCAGCAATCTGTGAATTCATAGGAGAACAAATTATGGCGAAAACGATGAAAGCGGCGTTCGTCGATAAATTCGGCGAACCGTTGAAAGTTCGAGAAGTTCCAGTTCCCGATCCAGGGCCGGGAGAGGCATTGGTACAGGTGGTCGCGAGCGGCGTATGCCATACCGACGTGCATGCGGCGGATGGCGATTGGCCGATTAAACCAACTCTTCCCTTTATCCCGGGACACGAGGGCGCGGGCTATGTGGCAAAGCTGGGTGCGGGAGTGACTCACTTAAAAGAAGGCGACCGCGTCGGGATCGCATGGTTGCACAGTGCCTGCGGACATTGTGAATTTTGTCTTACCGGCTGGGAAACTCTGTGTCTGTCTCAGCAGATGTCAGGCTATACCGTAAACGGCACCTTCGCAGAATATGCTTTGGGCGAGGCAGATTATCTCGGCCGGATTCCGGACAACCTATCTTTTATTGATGCCGCGCCGATTCTGTGCGCTGGCGTCACCACCTACAAAGGTTTGAAACAAACGCAAGCGCGCCCCGGCGAGTGGGTTGTAATCTCGGGAGTGGGTGGACTTGGGCACATCGCGGTTCAATACGCCAAAGCCATGGGCTTGCATGTCGCCGCTATCGACATCGGACCAGAAAAACTGCAGTTGGCCCGCAAGCTTGGCGCCGAAATAACCGTGGACGCGAAAGAAGAAGATGTGGTCAGCACGATCCAGAAGAAAATCGGAGGCGCTCACGGCGCATTGGTGACTGCCGTGTCACTTCCGGCGTTCAAACAGGCGCTCGGAACACTACGCCGTGGCGGAACCTGCGTTCTGAACGGCCTGCCTCCCGGCGAATTTCCAGTCTCCATCTTCGATCTGGTGCTGAACGGCCAGACCGTGCGTGGTTCGATTGTGGGCACACGCAAAGACCTCGAGGAGGCACTGCAATTTGCCGCCGAAGGCAAAGTGAAAGCGACCATCGAGGAGCAACAGCTAGGATCGATTAACGACATCTTTGATCGTCTCAAGAAGGGAAAGGTCAACGGGCGCATCGTTCTCGATATCGCTGGGCAGAAAGGCGCGAAGAAATTTGAGAAGGAAGGCGAACTAGTCGGCGCTCTCTAATTCACGCTGGCGACACTTAAACACAAGGCGGATATCGCAGGTCGCATCTGTGCGATCTCCGATATCCGCATTTTTATTTATTAACAAGCTGCCAGGATCACCGACAGTGGTGATGGCGGTCACCGACACTTACGCCGTGACGAGTTATCTTCGCAGCGTCTGCGGAATCATCATTATTTTAACCGTTACATAAAAGGAGATATCGTCATGGCAGTCAGGGATGTCGTTAAGCAAACATCCGTCCAGCAAGCTGTCGACACGCTTCAAAAAGGCGGCGTCAAAACAAGGTATCGAAATTTTATTGGTGGCGCATGGGTAGCACCGCTGAAAGGCCAATATTTTACTGACTACAGCCCGATCAATGGCGAACCGATCTGCGAGATCGCCCGTTCGTCGGCCGAAGATGTGGAAAAAGCTCTGGACGCGGCTCACGCAGTTAAGGATCTGTGGGGCAAGACAGCACCTGCCTTGCGCTCGTCCATCCTGCTCAAGATCGCCGACAAGATGGAGGAAAATCTGGAGCTTCTGGCCCTTGCCGAAACTCTGGATAACGGCAAACCGATTCGTGAGACTCGGGCGGCCGACGTTCCTCTCTCCATCGATCACTTCCGTTATTTCGCCGGTTGTATCCGCGCCGAGGAAGGCACGGTGAGCGAAATTGACAACGACACCATCGCCTATCATTTCAAGGAGCCGCTGGGTGTTGTCGGTCAGATCATCCCCTGGAATTTCCCCTTGTTGATGGCCGCCTGGAAACTCGCGCCTGCCATCGTGGCGGGAAATTGCGTGGTGATCAAACCGGCTTCCAACACTCCTCTCAGCCTGCTGGTGCTGGCGGATCTGATTGCGGATTTGCTGCCACCCGGCGTGTTGAACGTAGTTACTGGCCCCGGAGGCGAGATTGGGAAAGCCCTGGCTGGCAACTCCCGCATTGCCAAAATCGGCTTTACCGGCGAAACCACAACTGGACGTCTGATTATGCAGTACGCGTCCGGACCGATCATCCCGCAGACCTTGGAGCTGGGTGGCAAGTCTCCCAACATCTTCTTTGCCGACGTGATGGACGCCGACGATGAGTACTTCGACAAAGTGCTGGAAGGCTTCGCTCTCTTCGCGTTCAACAAAGGCGAAGTGTGCACCTGTCCGTCTCGCGCTCTAATTCAGGAATCCATCTTCGACAAGTTCCTGGAACGAGCGGTTGCCCGCGTGGGCAAGATTAAGGTCGGCAATCCGCTCGATCCCGAAACCATGATGGGAGCACAGGCTTCCCGCGATCAACTGGAAAAGATTTTGGAGTACATCAAAATCGGCAAGGGTGAGGGCGCACGCTGCGCTATCGGCGGCGAACAAGCTCATCTCGGCGGCGATCTGGAAAACGGCTACTACGTGAAACCGACGGTATTTGTTGGCCACAACAAAATGCGCATCTTTCAGGAAGAAATTTTTGGTCCCGTGCTTTCCGTGACCAAATTCAAAGACCTTGAAGAAGCCATCGCGATCGGCAATGACACGGTCTATGGTTTAGGCGCAGGCGTGTGGTCGCGCAATGCCACCAACGCTTATCGCGTGGGCCGCGAAATCAAGGCGGGGCGCGTCTGGACGAATTGCTATCACCTGTATCCGGCACATGCCGCATTCGGCGGATACAAGCAGTCCGGCTTCGGTCGCGAAACACATAAGATGATTCTCGACCACTATCAGCAGACCAAGAACCTGCTGGTAAGTTACAGCCCGAAGGCGTTGGGATTCTTTTAAACGACTTTGCGCTGGATGTTTTGCGGGGCGAGTGCGTTGCGCTCGCCCTGTTTTTTTGTGCACTGTCCGATTATTGTTCAGCCACGCATTGCGGCGACGGTTGGGTGGTTCGCTTCTAGGTTGAAAATTGGGTATACCCCTACCCCCCCCCGGTGTTTTGGAATCATCACGCTAGCAGGAAATTCCCCGCAAAATACGTTTTCCAAAGAACTTAGATGCCAAAATCCGCGAAACAAAGGACTTCGGGGCGCGGCGAGTTGGCTTGTGCCAACCGTCACGGTCTCGACCATGATTGCGCGAGGAATGGGGTGGGGGCAAGGTTGGATGTCACGGCAATCTGTGGATTTTCTCCCCGAAGCCCCCTTCTCGCAAAGGCGGCAAGAAGTGGCGCACCCGGCGAGGCAGGTTAGTGTACCTGCTGGCTTATTGTCACGAAAGGATCGACTCTGGCGAGAGTACCGTAGCATTGTTCGGCCGATGCTTTGCAGCCTCCGCAGCATATGGCTTTAAGTTCAGGATCGCAACCTTCGCACTCCACCGGCCACGTATCGCGAAAAGCTCGGACATACGGATGGTTGTAGTAAATGTCGGTGAAGCGATCCTGCTTGAGATTACCCAGGACCACGCCGGAGTGATTACAGATGCGTACATTGCCCCGCGGGTCGATAGTGAAGTACGATTCTTCTCCCGCCAGCGGACACCAGCCAAAATGGATTTGTTTGTACTTTCGAGTGTCGATTACGCAGGGCTCAATCGCCACCGAGGCCGCCACCGGCAGCTGGTAACGTCCACTCAGTTCCTCTAACGCATCCAAGTTTTCTCGAATCATGCCAGCAGTGGGGAGCAAGCGATCAGCTTGTCGAATGTTGTGGGCGCCTAGGTTCATCCGGTTATACATCAAGCCGCTGGCGCCAAGTGCAATCGCCAGTTCCGTCGTTTTGCTGACATCCGCACTGTTGAGTTTGGTAGCTACGAACACAGCTACAAGAGTGCCCTTCGCCTGCCGGACATTCGCCATAGCATCAACCACGGCATCCCACGCTCCTCGGCGTCCCGCGAGCCGGTCATGCACTTCACGGCGATAACTGAGTAGAGTGATCTCGTAGGTGACCTTAGTGCCTAGGGATGCAAGCCGTTCTCCGGTTAGCAGCGTGCCATTGGTGATGATAACGGCGGATATTCCCTTGTTCTGAATGAACGAGAGGATCTCGGGGAGATCCTCTCGCAGAAGCGGTTCGCCCCCGGACAACGCGATAGACTGTACAGGAGCCTCGTCACATAACTTTGCGATGATGTCAGTTATGCCCTTGGTGTTTAATTCACTGCTTCGATCATGGTCGCAGTCCTGGCTTGAAGGTCCTTCTGCCATGTAGCAATAGAGACAATGATTGTTACAGCGCTTGGTTAGCTCGATCACGAAGCTCTTGGGAAGGGGCCTTGATTGGAAGTTGTCCGGGGCTGGCTTCATAAAACACCTATGTTTTACCA
The DNA here is from genome assembly GCA_003131635.1 of Acidobacteriaceae bacterium. GTDB lineage: Bacteria > Acidobacteriota > Terriglobia > Terriglobales > Acidobacteriaceae > Sulfotelmatobacter. The sequence continues at coordinate 10,184 of PKVZ01000105.1, read as the reverse complement.
ACAGTTAAGGAGCCGAAGAGCCGCTCCATTTCGATTTAAGAACTATCCAGCGTTGTAGGATTGCAAGACTCAGCCGACCAGTTTTTTGTAGTTTTCCTGGCTCAAGACTCCCTCGTTAAGGAATTGCTTCGCGAGGGTGGCACGCGCCCCCTCGTCGACGACGCTAAGGTCAGGGTCTCTGGGGAAGTAGCACAGGATGGGTATGCGCCCCCCCACCAGCAGCCCAGCCACGAAGGACGTAGGCTCAGAGTATAAAATCTCAACCTTCTGCCCTACTACGTCTTTCAGTTGCGCCGGTTGGGTTTTAGGACTGACCGGAATTGCCCGAAGCTTTCCTTCCGCCTCGAGGCAATAGATTCCATCTTTCAATACGACCGTTCCTGTTTTTGGCTGATTAGCCATTTCATTTCTCCTTTATGGCATCGGACGCTTACGGATTTAATCTGACGTCCAGTTCAGTTTGATCATTACCGTCGTCCGCTGCCGTGATTGCAAACACAAGTGTGGGTGACGGGGGCACAGGAAAAGACCGCCGCCGTCTCGGACAACTGGAGCAGTGCGGTCCTTACTGATCCTCAGCGCTGGTCTGCGCGCCTTCTTCAACGCCCGTATCAAATCGAATTTCTTCAGCTTGTAGCGGCATCGCGGCTGATGTCGAGCAGTTTGGCGGCGTGGGTCTGGTTGCTGTTGGCTTGGCGCATGGCTAGCTCGACCATGGCGTGCTCGACCTCTTCCAGAGATGTCCGGCTTGTCCCGGGTTTCCCTGGAGGGCTAGACCCACAGCCGGCTATGAATATTGCACAAAAGGTATAATTGCTAGGATGCTATGGGTCGTTGAATTCTTAAAACGGGCGCAGGAGGTGTCATGAAGCGTAAGTTTATTCCGGTGGAAGAGTCCTTCAATCGATGGAAGAAAGATCCAAAATACGTCGCTGCGTATGAATCGCTGGCAGAGGAATTAAGCCTGGCCTCGGCCTTGATCGAGGCGAGGGGCAACGCGGATATGACGCAAGAACAGGTGGCCGAAGCGATGGGGACAACCCAGGCTGTGGTTGCGCGCCTCGAGAGTGGGAAGGTCCTGCCATCGACGCGCACGCTGGAGCGTTTTGCCAAAGCCACGGGCACACGTTTGCGCATCCGCTTTGAGCCGGAGCACGAAACTGCGCATTGAGTGGGAGTGTTGAAAAACCTGCGGGATTGTCCTAGTCATCCTCGGAGACAGTAGCCTGCGCGCCTTCTTCGTCTCCACGAATCAGGCCGAATTTCTTCAGCTTGTAGCGCAGGGCGTCGCGGCTGATGTCGAGGAGTTTGGCGGCGTGGGTTTGGTTGTTGTTGGCCTGGCGCATGGCCAGTTCGACCATGGCGTGCTCCACCTCTTCCAAGGACGTCCCGCCTTCGGGGATATAGAGGCGCGGCAGGGTGCGTCCGTTGGGTAAGGGCTGGCCGCCGTCGGCGGGAGAGGTGCGTTCGAAGACGGTGCGGCCGCCGGATTCGCCCACCGAGAATGGCAGATACAACGGACGCAGGAGAGGTTCGTCCTCGAGAATCATTCCGCGTTCGATGGTGTTCTTGAGCTCGCGAACATTTCCCGGCCAATTATGGCCGAGAATAAGACGGCGCGTGTCGTCGGTGATGCCACGAATCGACTTCTTGAATCGGCGGTTGTAGCGGTCAATAAAGAACTCGACCAAGGGCATAATGTCTTCTTTGCGGTCGCGCAGCGGCGGGATGAAGATTGCAATAATGGCGAGGCGGTAATAAAGATCCTGGCGGAACTGGCTTTCGCGGACGGCTTTTTCGAGATCGCGGTTGGAGGCGGCGATGACGCGCACGTCGACCTGCATGTCGCGGATACCGCCGACGCGGCGAATGACCTGGTCTTCGAGCACGCGCAGAAGCTTGGCTTGCAGCAAAGGAGACAGTTCGCCGATTTCGTCGAGAAATAGAGTGCCGCCATCGGCTGCCTCAAACAGTCCTTTCTTCATCTGCTTCGCGTCAGTGAAGGCGCCTTTTTCGTGGCCGAAAAGTTCGGCTTCCATCAGCGTTTCGGGGATGGCGGAGCAGTTGATGGCCACGAAAGGTTTCTGCTGGCGCGAACTTTCGTAGTGGATGGCTTTGGCGATGAGGTCTTTGCCGGTGCCACTCTCGCCTTGAATCAGAATGGTGGTGGCTTCACTCGACGCAACTTTGCGGACGAAGTTCATCAACTCGGTCATCTTCGAAGAGACGCTTACGACGCTGTCGTAGCCCGATCCGCGGCGTACTTCACTGCGCAAGGCCTGGACTTCGGTGCGCAGGCTGGTGGCTTCGAGCGCGTTCTTGATGGTGATGTGCAGCTCGTCGAAATCCACGGGCTTGCCCACGAAGTCGTAGGCGCCGAGTTTGAGCGCGGCTTTGACGTCGTCGAGTTGGGGATCGGCGGTGATCATGATGACGGCGCGGGCGTCTCCACTTTTCTTGAGTGCATCCAGAACCTCGATGCCGCTGAGGTCAGGCATGCGCACGTCGAGCAGGACGAGGTCGGGGGTTTCCTGTTGCGCGAGCTTGAGCGCGGGGACGCCGGAATCGGCTTCGATGACGTGGTAGCCCCACTCTTCGCACTTCTGGCGGAGCGACCAGCGGACGAGGCGCTCGTCGTCCACGACCATGATTTTCTCTGCGGGCATCGGTGATTAATTTACTACGAATGGGAGCGGTAGTGCTGTAGTGAGCTATTGGATGGAGTGCCGGACCGGACTAGGAGGCCGCGATCTGAGCGGCGGGCATGTGAAATGGCAAAAGCACGGTGAATGTGCTTCCCTTCCCTACAGCGCTGCTGACTTCGATGCGGCCGTGATGATCTTCTACGATGCGGTAGGCGAGAGAAAGGCCAAGACCGGTGCCGCCGCCCTTGGTGGTAAAGAAGGGGCGAAAGATGTTGGGCAGGTTCTGGGGAGAGATGCCACGACCGGTGTCGCTGACCACCACGCTGGCGCAATCGTCCCGCGAACCGATCTCCACGTGCACGGTGCCCGCGCCCTCCATAGCCTGGACTGCATTCAGGAGGAGATTCAGAAGCACCTGATGAACCTGATCGCTGTCGTGCTCAACTTCGGGTAGATGGGCGGCCTTTTGCAGTTCGATCTTGATTGGCCTGGAGAGCACCTGCTGGCGAGCCAGCATGACGGCGTGTTCCACGGTGATGTTGAGGTTGCTGAGGCGAACCTCCGGATGGCGGGGGCGCGCGGTTTCCAGAAGATCGGTCAAGGTGCGACTGATGCGGCCAATTTCCAAACGAACATCTTTCACGACAGCACGCGCGGGACTGGTTGCAGGCAGATCGCGACCGACAATCTCGATGACTCCGGCGATTCCGGCGAGCGGGTTGCGAATCTCGTGGGCCAGGCCGGTGGCCAACTCGCCAAGCGTGGCCAGGTGTTCCGCGCGAGAGATTTGGGTGCGATGCAGGCGTTCGATCTCCTCGCGGCTCTCGCGCAACTGCTGCATCATGTGATTGAAGTTGCGGCCGAGGTCGCCGATTTCGTCGTTGCGCTGGGCGAAGCTGACCGCGACGTCCAGGTTGCCTTGGCTCACCTGCTCAATTTTTTCCTGCAGTTCGACCATGGGCCGTTGAATCAGGTAGGCGAGGACGAACATGGAGACAGCACAGATTGCGACCGCTCCGGCGCCGGCTAGGATCAGCACCGCATGGCGGTCAGGGTCGCGCAAAGATACGGTCGCTAAAGTGAAGAGCAACAGTCCCCCCAGCAGAACAAAGCCCACCGGCAAGATTGCTTTGAGCTGCCAGTTGACGCGTACGGAGCTCAAGTGGAAATCTTCTTTCTGCGAGGAATGTTTCGGCGACGATTCCGCGGACATGATGCGCTCGCTTTTCTCCGGCCTGCGCGGTCCAGCCGTGGTGTAGGATGTCCCGGGTAATGGCCGGGACGCTGCGGACTGAGTGCGGCTAAGCATAAGCATGCATTCCCGGCAGCAGATAAGTGACGCCGAAGAAAGTGAACATCACTACGGCAAAGCCCAGGATGGCGAAGTAAGCGGCGCGCCGGCCGCGCCATCCGCGGGTGATGCGCATGTGCAGATATCCTGCGTAAACAAGCCAGGTAATCGCCGCCCAGGTTTCTTTGGGATCCCAGCTCCAGTAGGAACCCCAGGTGCGATTGGCCCAGTAGGCCCCGGCCGCGATCATCAGGGTGAGTAAGGGAAATGCGATCGCGATGGTTTTATAAGTGATGCGGTCGAGTTCGTCGGCGGCGGGCAACATGCGCTCCAGATCGCTGCGCCGCCACAGCAGTAACAAGTACAGCAGCGAGACAAAGACTCCGCCCACCAGACCCGAGAGAATGAACGGGCTGGCCGCGAGTGCGGTGGGAAATAAGCCATCCGCATCGAGCGAAGCATAACGGCCATCCCGCGCCCGCAGCAGGAAGAAAACCAGCGCTAGCACTTGCAGCAGAATGCTTAAGAAGACGGCGCGATTGGCCATGTTGAGAAACGCTTCGTTTTGCGTCTTACGCCAGACGAGGTAAAGCACCAAGGGTGCAGCCACTGCTGCCAGCACAAGAAGGAGCAGCCAGCCGAGATCGGGAATCACCACGAAAAGTCTGACGCCTCTGGACAGGAACACTTCCGACTTTTCTTCGGGATTCCATGCAATAACGCTAAACCCTCCCCATTTTTCGAACCGGGTCAGCACGCCCAAATAAGTTGCGACGCCGAACAAGCTGGTCGCTGCCAGGAAGGTTTCGGTTTTCATCTTGTCCTTGATCAGGAACATCATGGCCAAGGCGAAACTCAGGGCGCATGCGGCGTAGGCCAGCATGGCCAGGGTGACGTGCACGTGCAGCCAGGTCGATTGCAGGGCCGGCACCAGCGGATGAACGTCAGTGCGCAGCAACTGCATCAGGACGACGCCCACGATCGCGACCGGCATGGTGACGGTGCCGATGATTTTCACTTTGAATTTCTGCTCGGCGATCAGGGTAAGCGCGGCGAGAGTCCAGACGAACATGAGAAGCATTTCGTAGATGCTGGCGAACGGAGGATGTCCCGCCTCATACCAGCGATGCGCCACGGCACCGGTGTTGGCGATTAATCCCGCCCATGTGGCCAGCGAGGCGTAGCGAATGTAAGCGGGAGTTCCGGTGATCCCGAAACCGAGATAGAGCGTGCCTGCGCCCGAATAAAAAATGAGGGACGCATAGAGCAGGTTGGACTCGTTGAGCAAGTTGCCGCTCTTCACCACGTTCAGGAACGCCATGAACAGCAGGAAAGCCACTCCCAATCCAACCGCGACCACCAAGGTGGTGCCGGTGGCTGCTGGTGGCTGTTCGACGGTTGCACGTGCCATAAAACAATCCTCCGTTGCCGGAAATTCATTTCCCAGCGAGTACTGCCGCAGGCGCCTCGGCACCTGCCTCTACTGAAATTTTGAGTTCGGATTCGATCTTTTCCACCAGCTCGCCGAAACGATGCTCAAAGGCATCTTTATTCTTATTGGCGGTTCCCCCGATCCAGAGTTGCAGTTGGCCGCGAGCGTCGCGCACGGGCGCGATCCAAACTCGCATGTGCACCAGGTAGAAGACGACTACCAAACCGAAACCCATCACGAGCACGCCTGCCCAAACCGCCCATTGTCCGGGCTCGTGCGAAACCTCGAGGCCCGTGAAGTAGGCCATCTGCACATCTTTGCCTTCGAACGTGTAGGGCGAGGACTCGTTTTGCTCGAGGCCGGGGATTGGCGGCAGCCAGACATTAATCGATTGACCGGATTTCTTGGATTCCAGCACTAAATGGGCCGCTGGATTTTCCAATTCGTTGGAACGCGCATACAAGTGGCCATCGCTCACCACGTAGTCGGGTATGAACTCGGCGAGCCGGACGGTGGTATCAGCGTCAAGCGGGAGGGTCTCGTCCAGACCAATCGCAAGATCCTTCGGGGATTGGCCGTCGCGGGGAGTTGCGGTCAGCGTTAGTCTGTCGAGCTTTCCGGTCTTGCCATAGCTTGCCTGATAAAAGCGCACGCCACCATATACCAGCGGTTCGTTGACGACGATTTGCTTGCGGAGGACCACCTGGCCATTCTTCAGAACATCCAGGTCGGACCACCAGCGCTTCGGAGAGCCATCGGAATAATTTTCCTGGCCGGCGCCATCACAGCGAATAGCAAAAGGCAGATTGCGTACGCTGCCGTTTTGCGGCTTTACCTGGCTTGATTGTTCTCCGCGGGTTAGTGTGAGGAAGCCGCGCCAGCCGAAGAGGGCATCGATGTTGCCGCCCAGAAGAATCAGCAGCAGGCTGGCGTGCACGATATAAACCGCCAATTCGGAGATGCGGTTGCGCTCTCCGAACAGAGAGAAGCTGTTTTCACGCACAATGCGCTCGGGATGGAAACCCGCCTTCTTCAATACCCGGTCGGCCACGCTCAAAGCCGCTTCTTCATCTTTAACAGGGATCAATTTGTGAAGGGGCAGCGCGTTGCGGAAGCTCTCGTCGGGACTTTTATAGGGACGAGAAAAAAATCTCCAGGCATTGGGGAAACGCTGAACCGAAGCGGCGATAATGCTGAGGCTAACAAGGCTCAGCAGCAATACGAACCACCAGGCGTGGAAAACGTCGGTGAGTCGGAGCGCGTCGAGCACACGCAGCACTTGCGGCGAGTAGGCGCGCTGCATTTCGTCGGGCTCGGTCGCGGGACGCTGCAGAATTATGGTTCCCGCCGCCGATAAGATGACTACCAGAATGAGCAGAATAACGCCGGTCTTGATTGCACCGAGGGTTTGCCAGATTTTCCGAGGTACGGATGCGGCCATGTCTTTCCCCTTCTGCCTGGTTAGAAAAGCACGTGGCGCGCCATTGCTGCGAGAATTGGCCAAGTTGTTGAAATCACTGATCAAAGGTCAATGTACTGTGAGGTATGGCCGGAACGATTGTGAGGAATATCACACAGCGAGGGGGAGTTGTGCGGAAATTTCGCGCAGTGGAGGTGCGGTGGCCAGTGGTTCGTGGTCAGTGGCCAGCAAACCCTCATTGTTCTGAGCACAGGCCACTGACTACGGATCACTGGCCATTGAAATTATGCGCCATTTTGACCATTTCACTGTGGCATAAGCCCCCAATCTGATGAAGGTTGCAACAGTTGGAATCTCCGATAGAGTCGGGTCCGATTCCCAAGTCACTATGTTGCAATCTGTTGCGCAGATTATTCAAAAATCCGGCGGGGCGGACATATAAGGCGAGATGCGTGCAAAAGGACGTACGGAGGAGTAGGAACAGTGGCGCTGAAATCATCAAAAACAAATTCGCGCAGGGGTTACACGTTCGCGCTAAGCTGTTTTCTCTTGGCGCTCCTCTTTGTTGGCCGCGCATCGGCGGCAAAACACCCGGTTCCCCTCGATCCAAAGGCGGATCCTGCAAGCTGCCTTGCATGCCATGAGGACAAGACAAAGGGTAAGTCCGTCCATTCCGCGATCACGATGGGATGCTTGAGTTGCCATGAAATCCGGGTCAACCGAGACGTGACTCACGTAAAACTGATCACGGCCACTCCTTACAAGCTCTGCCTCACCTGCCACAGCGATAAAGATTCAACGCAGATCAAGGGACGCGTCCACCCACCGGCGGTTCGCGATTGCCTGACCTGCCACGATCCGCACACGTCCGACAACAAGAACCAATTATTGAAGCTGACCTCGGGCGATAAGAAGGACAATCTCTGCCTGACTTGCCACACGCAGGGGACGAATGTTCCGGAAGGAGGCAGCCGACACGCTGCACTCGACATGGGCTGCGACACTTGTCACACCGTGCACAAAACCGGTGAGCGCGGCAAGCGCGAATTTGATTTTCATTTGACCAAGGACGCTCCCGCATTGTGCATCGATTGTCATGACACGAAGGATGCCAGCTTGGTGATGGCTCACCAGGGACAGCCCTTTGGAACGGCCGATTGCCTCACCTGCCACGATCCACACCAGTCGAAAGCTCCCAAACTGATGCAGGCTTTCCTGCACGATCCTTTCGCGTCGAAGCAGTGCGATGTTTGCCACCAGCCAGCGAAGGACGGCAAAGTCGTCCTCACACAAGCCAGCGCCAAGGAAATATGCGTCACCTGCCACGCCGACAAGGCTGAGCAGATCGAGAAGGCGAAGGTGCAGCATCCGGGCGCGGCCGGCGATTGCACCGACTGCCACGATCCGCACGCCGGCCGCTCGCCGGGCTTCCCCAAACCGAACCCGGTTGCGGTTTGCCTGGGCTGTCACAGCGAGCAAGCGGAGCAGGGCAAGAAGCAGCATGTGCATCAGCCCGCGTTCGAGCAGGGCTGCGCCACTTGCCACGATCCGCACGGCAACGATAACGAGCACCTGCTGCGGGCCAAAGCGCCTAACCCCCTCTGCTTGGAGTGCCACGCTCCCGACCGCAAGCCGCAGAAGCTGGAAGGCGAACACTTGGTAACCATCTTCGACGGCAAGGTGAAGTTGCCGGAAAACTACTTCGCCAAAGTTCCGATTCTGCCGCTAGAGTATGGCCTGGGCCATCCAGTAGAACGTCATCCGGTCTCGGATTTGGTGGATCCGAAGGATCGGACCCACGTCTTGATCCCATTGAATTGCCTGACGTGCCATCAGCCGCACTCGTCGGCGCAGGCCGATCTGCTGGTCAAGGATCAGGCCAATAACATGGATTTCTGCCACAGTTGTCACAAGGGCTTGATTGGTCCTCAGCAGCAACTGGGTCCGGCGCAAGGAGTTCCGCCCGCGCCGGGAGTTCCAAAAGGAGTGCAATAGATATGCCTGAGATTACGCAAAAGTCGATGCGCAGAACATCATATACATCGTATATATATGTTGCGGCGGTGCTGGCCGTCACTTGGGCTTTCCCGGCTTTTGCCGCCGATCAGAAGAAGGCGGCAACGCCCGCTAAGCCGCCCGCGCCGCCGAAGATCGATATCTCCAACATTGTGTGGCCGCAGCCGCCTGCCATTGCGCGGCTCAGGTACCTGGACTATTTTTCCGCTCAGAAGAAGGACCCGGAAAAAGAGAAGCCTGAGGTCAAGAAGAAATCTTGGATGGACCGCATGGCCGGGGTCAGTCCTGATGATGCCGCCAAGCAGGCCGGCGCCAAGCCTCGCTACGCGCTCGGAACGCCGTATGGGCTGGCGGTCGATTCCAAGGGCCTGTTGTATGTGGCCGATACCAAGGTGGGCGCTGTATTCATCTTCAACCCCGAGAGCAAAGATACCGGGTTTATCAAGCATGGGGTCGACGCCAAGTTCGGGCGCATTTTCGGTCTGGTCATCGACGATGGGGACCGGCTTTTCGTTTCCGACGGTCAGTTCAATCACGTGCTGGTGTTCAGTCCTGAGCATAAACTGCAAGGCCAGTTCGGCGAAGGCGTAATGAGCGATCCGGCGGGGCTTGCCATCGATGAAGAGAACCGTTTTCTTTATGTGGCGAATACGGGAACTGACCAGATCCTGGTTTACGATGCCGATACTTTCAAGCTGCTGCGCAAGATTGGGACTGCCGGGAAGGCCCGCACGCTCACCGATCCCGGCGATTTTGCCGCGCCGACCAACGTGGCCGTGGATAAAGACGGCAATCTCTTCGTCGCCGACACGCTGAATGACCGGGTGGAAGTGTTTGACGCGGATGGCGTCTTCGTCCGCACGTTCGGCAAGAACGGCGACGGTCCGGGCGATTTCACGCGTCCCAAGGGCATTGCGATCGATTGTGACGGCCACGTCTGGGTAGCCGACGCCAACATGAACCGACTGCAGGTGTTCACCCCAGAAGGTGATTTACGCCTGATGGTCGGCGGATTCGGCTGGCTGCCGGGGCAGTTCCAGGCGCTGGCGGGCTTGACCATCGACAAGCAGAACCGAGTCTTCACCAGCGAGCAATACCTCGGACGGGTGCAGATGTTCCGCTACGTCACCAACGCCGAGGCGCAGGTGGAATACGATCGGCGTGTGGCCGAGGTGGCGAGGAAGTCGGGCCAGAAGACGACGCCGACTGACGACAAGAAGCCGGCAGTGCCGGCCCCCACCACAGCTCCAGAGACGCCGAAGCCGACGGCGCAGGCAGCGACCGCAGCCGTTAAGGCACCTTAGCGCTCGGAGTCCATCATCATCCTTATGAGGTATTCGGAATCTGGGTACCCCCCTCCCCCCTCCCCCTCATGCGCTG
>PKVZ01000233.1:1764-3834 GCA_003131635.1 Acidobacteriaceae bacterium | reverse complement strand
ACGGCCGCGACTTGCAGCGTTCCACGCAGCTTGTTGACCACGAGGGTAGCCAGCGCTTCGCCTTCAACATCCTCGGCGATAATCAGCAACGGCTTGCCGCTCTTCGCAATCTGCTCGAGCAGCGGAAGCAGATCCTTCATCGAGCTGATCTTCTTCTCGTTGATCAGGATGTAAGCATTCTCAATCGCAACTTCCATCCGCTCCGGATCGGTCACAAAGTAAGGAGACAGATAGCCGCGGTCGAACTGCATACCTTCGACCACTTCCAACTGCGTCTCCAGCGTCTTCGACTCTTCAACCGTAATGACGCCGTCCTTGCCAACCTTCTTCATCGCTTCGGCAATGATGTGACCAATGGTCTCATCGTTGTTCGCCGAAATCGTCCCCACTTGTGCGATCATTTCCCCGGAGACGGGTTTGGAGAATTTGTCGAGTTCGCCTTTGGCGCGCTCGCCGGTTTTCTTGTCGAATGCGCCGCAGACCAGTGCGACAGCTTTTTCGATGCCGCGCTTCATCGCCATTGGATTGGCGCCGGCAGCAACGGTCTTCACGCCTTCGCGATAAATCGCCTGGGCGAGAACGGTAGCGGTTGTGGTTCCGTCGCCGGCGACGTCAGAAGTTTTGCTGGCGACTTCGCGAACCATCTGAGCGCCCATGTTCTCGAGGCCGTCCTTGAGTTCGATTTCCTTGGCAACAGTGACGCCGTCTTTGGTGATGGTGGGCGAACCGAATTTCTTTTCGATGACTACGTTGCGGCCCTTGGGGCCGAGTGTGACTTTTACTGCGTCGGCAAGAAGGTTGACGCCGCGCAGGATGGCCTGGCGGGACTCTTCTCCGTGTACGATTTGTTTTGCCATGATGCTTTTTCTCCTTAGATGATTTCTATGTACTAGCGTGGGCTTCGGGCTTCGGCTATCGGGCTTCGGCAAAAACATTGCATGCCCGAATCGTTAGCGGAAGGCGAATGCCCTCGAAACTGGATGGCAGCGAGCTGGAAAGCTCCCGAGCTGTTGCTGAAGCCCGATCGCCGAAGCCCGAAGCCAGCTACTTGCGCGCGCCTGCGGTTTCTTTCTTGCTGCTGCTGTTGGAGGCGGCGGCTCCGCTGAGAATGCCGAGGACTTCGTCTTCTTTCATGATGATGAAGTCTTCGCCATCAATCTTGATTTCGGTACCGGAATACTTGCCGAACAGGATGCGGTCGTCCTCATGAACGGCGAGAGGGAAGGTCTTGCCTTCATCGTTAGTGCGGCCTTTGCCGGTGGAAACCACGATGCCCTCTTGCGGCTTGTCTTTTGCGCTGTCGGGGATGATGATTCCGCCGCGAGTGGTGGAAGCTTCCTCCACGCGACGTACCAGGATGCGGTCATGCAGTGGGCTAAATTTCGCCATGGTTGCTACTCCTTTCAAAAGTTGAAGGTTAATGGAACGAAAACTATTAAATTGTTGGGATTTCAGCGATTTGTTAGCAGTCTCGCCTACTGAGTGCTAATTGTAGAGAGGTGAGTGGGCAGTTGTCAAGGGCTTGCCTTTAGGCTTTTTTTGACGTAACTTATAAGTTACTGCCTTGTGATAGAAGTTCGCCGTTATCTTACGAGGGCCGGAAGAAATGTATTCAGCGAATGGTTCGCTGGACTGGCGGACGCCCATGCCAAGGCCAAGATTAGGGATCGGATTGATCGGCTTTCGCAGGGCAATTTCGGGGATTGCAAACCACTGGGCGGAGCATTGTGCGAACTCCGCATTGATTGGGGGCCTGGCTATCGGATTTACTACGCCATGGTTGGTCGAACGTGCGTGCTTCTGCTGTGTGTGGCGGAGACAAGCGCAAGCAAGCCTCCGACATTCAGCGTGCACGCGAATACTTGAAGGACTACAGGGAGAGGACGCGCATACAGTGAAAAGCAAAACGAAGGGTAAAGCCAAAGATATTACTAGCGTGTCGGACGACGAATGCATGATTCGCGAATTGCGCGAAGATCCCAAATTTGCCGTCGAATACCTCAAAGTCGCGCTGGAGGACACTGAAGAGCCCGGCGTGCTGCTGATCGCGCTGCGCCGCATCGCTGAAGC
>PKVZ01000233.1:0-1742 GCA_003131635.1 Acidobacteriaceae bacterium | reverse complement strand
AGGCTCGGCGGTTCGGCCGTGCGATAATTGTGCGCGACCTATCGTTTCAACGATTGCATGCATTTACAACAGACGAAGCGGCTCAGCCTTGCCTCAGGCGGCCCGCAGTATTATTTCCACGACCTCAGCGACCCGGTGTTGACCTATCTGCGGGCACAAGGTGCCGTTCGTGTCGCGCTCGTACCCCTTATGGGGCGACGAAATCTGATTTCTACGCGGTAGGAAAAGACCACAAACTGGTGTCTGCGGACGGCAAAGTCACAGTCGGCAAGGTTGGGCATGATCGTATTCAACAGGGCAAGGCTTCAGGTAGCATCGGCGAGGCGATACGACATTGGTATCAGTTGAGCACCGGGAATTTTAAGCGCATCGACGTGGATGTACAGATTGTCGAGGACATCTTCTATGTCCGCCCACTTCGCTGCGAATATGCATCCCGATCAAGGACGATAGAGCTGCCCGTTATCGAGCGTCCGCTGACATTCACTCTTGATTACCAAAGCCCATTTTGGCGGAAACAAATTGAGTCGGTCGACCGAAAATTAGCGCTCTGGTCTCTTGATGAGATTTGCCGCGTGGTCAAGGACCATAGGCCAGGAACGAAACTTGCGCACATTCAAGAGACGGACATTCTACGCGCGTCCGGGCCGCTCCACCACCTTGGGTTAATGCTCGGAGGCTTCGTTGGAAAGGGCTACGATTGCTACAGCCAGTTTCGGTTTGGGACGCTACCACCCTACGACGTCCCCGTCGAACTTAAGAGGGACAGCACCGGCTTTGAGTATCAACAACGCAAGTACGGTAAGGACGAGCTATCCCGCGCAGTGGTGCTATGCGCGACCCATGGACACAAGCAGGTTCCGGTTAATATCGACGTCATGGAACTAGAGGCGCTCTGCCAGTACCGCGACAGGTTGAAGGTTGTATGACATTCTACGAACAGGTTCGAGCTATCGATGCGCCGATTCCTGCGGACCGCCAAGGTGCAAAGCGACACTACGGCGTGCATCCCTACTTCACGAGGCGGCCCTTCAACGTTGTGCGCCAATATATCCGGCATTACAGCCGCGAGGGCGACCGTGTACTCGATCCATTCGGTGGATCCGGGGTGACCGCCATCGAAGCATTCCTGTCGAACCGCATTGGCATCCAGAACGACATCAATCCGCTTGCCAACTTCATCGCCACAGGGATAGCCGATCTCTCCAAGGGCGATATCGGCGATTACGCAGCGGCGCTCAACCGGCTTTGTGACCGTTGCGAAAAACGCGTAAGAGCGCTAGACAGTGCCGACGACACGGAGGTGGCGAGGCAACTTAAAGGATTGGCCCTGCCGGAGAATGTACCCCTCCCGGCCAATGCGGACGTCGAGCGCTACCATGAGTTATTTTTTCCACGCCAGCTCGCGGCGCTGGCCATTATCCGCGAGGCCGTTGACGACATCTCAAATCCACATGCACGGAGCGCCATTCGGTTGGCATGGTCAGCAACACTCGCGAAGGTTAACCGGACGTTCCTCTCCGCCGAAGGACGAGCCGAATCGCGAGGCGGTTCAAGCATCTTCAGCATCTACCGTTACAAAATTGCTGCCAAGCCGGTGGAGTTGTCGCCTTGGCCTACATTCTATGAGCGAGCTCAGAACGTCCTCGCCGCAAAAGAGGAGATTGATCGAGAAATTGAATATCAAAAGCGGACCGGCGGGTTTTCTGGCAAGTTCGAGGCCTATCACCATGACATCGACG
>PKVZ01000035.1:17318-69503 GCA_003131635.1 Acidobacteriaceae bacterium | reverse complement strand
CATGAAACGCATCGCCATCCTGGGTTCCACCGGCTCCATCGGGCGCAGCACACTGAGCGTGGCCGAGTCTTACCCCGAGCGCTTTCAGATCGTGGCCCTAGCTGCCGGAGGAAACCTGGACGCCGCTTTCGAGCAAGCCCGCCAGTGGCGGCCAAAATTAGTTTCGATAGCCGCCGAGCCCGACGCGGATATCCTGCGCGCGCGCCTCAAGCAAGCAGGACTGAAGGAAATCGAAGTTGTCCACGGCGCGGCCGGCGCGGTCAAGGTCGCGACTCATTCTGCGGTCGACTTCGTAGTCAGCGCCATCGTAGGCGTCGCCGGACTCGAAGCCACTTATGAAGCCGTAAAAGCAGGAAAAACCGTCGGCGTGGCCAATAAGGAATGCCTGGTCGCCGCCGGCGAGCTGATCACTGCCGAGGCACGCCGACAAGGCAAACCCCTGCTGCCCATCGACAGCGAGCACAACGCCGTCCACCAGTGCCTTCGTGGCGGACGCATGGAAGAAGTCGAACGCATCTGGCTCACCGCGTCCGGCGGCCCATTTCTCAACACGCCGCGTTCCGAGTTCAGCTCCATTACCGTGGAGCAGGCGCTCAACCATCCCACTTGGAAGATGGGCAAGCGCATCACCATCGACTCCGCAACCTTGATGAACAAAGGCTTCGAAGTGATCGAAGCTTGCAGATTGTTTCACATACCTCCGGCTAAAGTGGAAGTCCTGGTCCATTCTCAATCGACAATTCACTCCATGGTCGAGTTCATCGATGGCAGCATCCTTGCTCAATTTTCGGTCCCCGACATGCGCCTGCCGATCCTGTACGCTTTAACATATCCCGAGCGGGTTCAGTCGGATATGCGCTTCCCGGTGGGTAACCTGCGTCATCTGGACTTCTCCCCCCCCGACATGAGTAAATTCCCTTGTCTCCGTTTAGCGTACGAAGCGGCTGAAGCGGGAGGAGCGAAGACAGTCGCCCTCAACGCCGCCGATGAAGTCGCCGTCGCCGCGTTTCTCGGGGGCAGCATCGCGTTCGATGAAATTCCCAGAATCATCGAAGACACGGTTTCAGCATCTAACTCTGGGAAGCTGGATTCGATTCAGGAAGTGCTTCAAGCCGATTCGGAGTCGCGCCGATATGCTCAACAGCGAGTGGGCAGGCTGAGCGGTTCCGAGCGGTCGCGGGCAACTTCTTTCATCTAACTTGTTTTCGTCGAACTTCTTTTCATCGAGCTTGCAGGTTTTGGAATCTAACGGACTGCGGAGTACGTATCTCAATCATGCCTGACTTTCTGATTTCGCTGGTTGCAATGGTGGTCATCCTCGGTTTCATGATCCTGATCCATGAATTTGGGCATTACGCCGTGGCCAAGCGGTTGGGGGTCAGGGTCGAAGTGTTTTCCATTGGCTTCGGCAAACGCCTGATCGGCTTCCGCAAGGGTGAAACCGATTACCGCATCGCCGCAATCCCGTTGGGCGGCTACGTCAAGATGAGCGGCGAGAATCCCATGGACGAGCGCACCGGCGACCCCGCGGAATTTCTCTCGCATTCGCGCTGGCACCGTTTTCTCATCGCCATCGCCGGCCCCGCCATGAACATCATGCTGGCCATTTTCCTGCTCACCACCGTCTACATGGTGCACTACGAATATCCGGTTTTTATGGACAAGCCGGCCGTGATTGACGGAGTCAAAGCCAACTCCGCTGCGGCCTTGGCCGACCTCCAGCCTGGCGACCGCATTATCAAGATCGATGGCATTGCCAACCCGACCTGGGAGCAGGTCCAGCCCCGGGTGATGATCAGCCCCAACCAGCCGCTCGCCCTTACCATTCAACGCGGGGACAAGGTCCTCGAAAAAACCATCGTCCCAAAGCCGGTGACTTCGTCCGAAGTCGGCTCCGCCGGATGGTATCCCGCCGAACCCGTCATCGTTGGCGAGCTGAACGATGACATGCCCGCCGTCAAAGCCGGAATACGGGAAGACGACCGGGTGGTCGCAATGGACGGCAAGCCACTCGGCTCCATTCAGGCCATGATTGACCGACTGCAAGAAACCAAAGACAAGCCGGTGGACGTTACTGTACTCCGCGGCGATCAGACTCTGAGCTTTCACCTGCAGCCGGTATACTCCAAAACCGACGATCCGAAACAGCAGCGCTATCGCTTGGGATTCCTCAACAAGGAAGACACCGTAGTCACTCGGTTGCCTTTCGGGCAAGCGCTCACGCTCTCGCTGAAAGAAAACAAGAAATACTCTTTCCTGCTTCTGGAACTCGCCAAAAAGCTGGTGGAAGGAAAAGTTTCGCCGCGCATGGTCTCCGGCCCCATTGGGATCGCCCAGGAGGCCGGCTATGCGGCGCAGCAAAAAGGTTGGACCCCGCTCCTGGCGCTCACTTCAGGCATCAGTCTGAATCTCGGCATCTTTAACCTTCTGCCCATCCCGATACTCGACGGCGGCGTGATCTTCTTCCTCCTCATCGAGAGCTTAATGGGCCACGACATCAGCCTGCGCATCAAGGAACGCGTCTATCAAGCTGCATTTGTCTTCCTGGTGTTGTTCGCCGTTATGGTGATCTTTAATGATCTGGTGAAGACAATTCCAGGATTAGCGGACCGGCTGCAATAAGATTTACGACAATCTTCTACATTCTTGAAGGAGCCGACATCGGCTCCTTTTTTTTGTCCTTTACTGCGCTCCTTCCACCAAGAATAGGTCCGACATTTCTCGCAGGAAAGAATAAGCGTAGGCTTTGCCGTCCGCCGTCATGCGGACATTCAAAACCGAGGTCACTCCCGCGGGATCGACTGGGGCGAATGTCGTCACCGGTTCCCTTTTCCCTGCGGCCAGATCGATGCGATAGACCGTCGCCGACGTCTTCTCATCGTGATAAACATAAGCAGAATGACCATCGGCGGACCATGTGACCCAAATATCTTCGGGCAACCAGCCGGGAATCGTTCGCGGGTCTCCCCCTGCGATCGGATAGAGCAGGCCCCGCCCGTTCACATCCCGGGCAAACATGAGCTTGCCATCGGACGAAACAACGTGAGACTCGTAGTGATTTCTCTTTACAGAACTTAAAGGCGTGACGCTGCGTACCGTCCCACCAGCGATGTCCTGGATATACATGCGCCATCCCTGACCGTTATCGCCTGCGAAGTAGACAGCCTTCCCATCGGGCATCCACCCCATTGAAGTGGCTTGCTGGTCTGCTCCCGGGGGTAACCTCTGCATTTCCCCCACTCCCGTCGGCAACAGAGCAAAACGAACCGTCCCTACCGTCGCTGAGTCAAATGCAAATACTTTCGTTCCGTCCGGGGAGAGCACCGGCTCACCCCACTGGCCGAGTTTGATGGCGGAAGATCCGTCCGTTTTCCGCAAGTAAGCTAGGCCAGATGCGCCCGCCGCCGATCCCCAGTCATCGAATGAAACCTGCGCGCCGTCAGCCGAGAGATCCCTCAGGGTTGCATAGTCGAGCCAGGAAAGGTCGCGTTCTTTGGTATCGCCAGGGCCCCGGAACTGCATCCCGCTTCTCCACGATTCTTTCGACAAAAGAATCCGGCCCTCTCGCGATATATCGTGAAGCCGAAGAATGCCGGGCAACCGAAGAACAACCCGCTTCTTGCCATTGAGACCAAGGCCATGAATCGCGTCCGCCCATCCTTCAGTGGTGGTTGCGGCAACCCACACTTCTTTGCCCGACGGAGGCCAAGCCAAGCCCTCCACGCTGACAAAAACCTCTGAGTGGATCAGTTCCTTTCCGCTTCGGTCCACCGCGATTGCCCACCCCGCATCGCCGTCAGCAGCCACAAATTCCGCGAAGGCCACGGACTTAGTGTCCGGCGCGATCCGGAGATATCCGAGGGGGTGGTAACTTTCATAGACCACTTTTCCACGAGGGAATTCCACGCGGTATTTTCCTCCCGCTTGGCGGATCACCGCCATCTCGGTTCCGTCAGCGGTCCAGTCCGCGGCAAGCACATCCTCGGCAACTTCCCGCGGCGACCCGCCGGCTACCGGCAATAGCCCCAAAGTTCCCTGGCAAATTCCGATGTACCGATCTTTGCAGCCGACCGAAATCGCAAGTTCGGAAGAAGAAACGGCAAACAAGGTGGAGTTCGTTAAGTTCAGCGGCCGGGATTCCGGGCTGTCCGGCAAGGTCGAATAGAGTTGGACTGGCTGCCCACTCCAGCTTGCGCTGTAGAAAATCGAACGGCCGTCGGGCGCAAACCGCGCGGCATAGACCAGGCCCCGTTCGAATGTCAGTTGATGATAAGAAAGCGGAGCAACCGAGCTCGTCCGCCGGCCGAGCATCCAGCTTCCGGCAGCCACGAGCACAAGCAGGAGCACACCTGCCCCCAGTTGTATGACCTGCTTGCGCGGTTGGCGTCTCTGTGCGGTCGCCACTGCGGCGGCGGCCCCTGTCGCAGCGCTGGTCGAAGAGATCCCTGAGAGGCCTTCGAGATTAAAGGCCAGGTCCCGCGCCGATTGAAATCGTTGCAGTGGCTTTTTCTCCAGGCACCGCCGGACAATCCGCTCCAGCACCGGCGAGATCGGATTGCTCGAAACGCTCAGCTCCGCGGGATCTTCTTTCAGGATCGCCGTCATGGTCTCGACCGCAGTGTCCCTGCGGAAGGCGCGTTGCCCAGAAAACATTTCGTACAAAATCGTTCCCAGGGCGAAAATGTCAGAACGCGCATCCGCAGGCGCGCCCTTCACCTGCTCGGGAGACATATATCCCACGGTACCTAAAACCGCCCCTGCGGAGGTTGGCACAGCTTCCAGTGTTGCGCCATCATCAGCCGAAGCTTCCGGTCTTGCCAGCTTCGCCAAACCGAAATCGAGAATCTTTACCCGGCCGTCGCGCGTGACAAAAACATTCTCCGGCTTCAGGTCGCGGTGAATGATGCCCTGTTCATGCGCCGCGGCCAGCCCTTGCGCGATTTCGGTGCCGTACTCCACGGCGCGCCGCAGCGGTATAGCACCACCGCTCAGTTCCTGCCGCAGTGATTGGCCCTCCAGACACTCCGAAACCAGATACGGCGTGCCCTCATGCGTGCCGATATCATGAATCGAAAGAATGTTGGGATGGTTCAGGGCAGCAACCGCGCGTGCTTCCGTCTCGAATCGGCGTAACCGTTCAACGTCTCGCGCCAAACCTTCCGGCAGGACTTTAATCGCCACGTCACGGCCGAGCCTGAGGTCGCGGGCGCGGTATACTTCGCCCATGCCGCCGGCGCCGAGCGGGCCGAGGATTTCATAGGGACCGATTTTCGTGCCAGAAGTGAGCGCCATCCGTCGCCGCATTATAGATCAAGCGACACGCAATGCGGTGGACCGCGTCTTCCGCGTGTTAAACTATAAGTTCCCATGGCCATAATTCCCCGCAGGAAAACCGTGACCGCCGTCGTTGGCGGCGTGCGCGTCGGCTCCGATGCACCAGTTGTGGTGCAGTCGATGACCAATACCGACACCGCAGATATCCCCGCAACCGTTCAGCAGTGCGCCGCCCTGGCCCGCGCCGGGTCTGAACTGGTCCGTGTCACCGTCAACAATGAAGAAGCCGCCGCCGCCGTTCCCCGCATTGTCGAAGAACTCGACAAACAGGGTATCCGCGTGCCCATCATCGGCGACTTCCACTACAACGGACATGTCCTGCTCACCAAGTATCCCGAGTGCGCCCGCGATCTGGCCAAGTACCGCATCAATCCCGGCAATGCCAGCATTGGACGCACGGGCGACTCGAATTTCCGCACCGTGATCGAAGTCGCGGTCAAGTATCAGAAGCCGGTCCGCATCGGCGTGAACTGGGGCTCGCTCGATCAAGTCCTGCTCACCCGCATGATGGATGAGAACTCCCGCCTGGCCGAGCCGCTCGACGCCCGCGCCGTCACCATGGAAGCGATGGTGGTAAGCGCGCTGAACTCCGCCGACCTGGCGCAGAAATTCGGCCTCCGCCCGGATCAAATTATTCTGAGCGCCAAAGTTAGCGGCGTGCAGGACCTCATCGACGTGTACCGCGCCCTCGCCTCCCGCTGCAATTATCCTCTGCACCTCGGCCTCACCGAAGCCGGCATGGGAGCGAAAGGCGTGGTCGCATCCAGCGCCGCCATGGGCGTAGTTCTGCAGGAGGGCATCGGCGATACCATCCGCGTCTCGCTCACACCAGCTCCCGGAGGCGACCGCACCGAAGAAGTCCGCGTGGCGCAGCAGATTCTGCAATCCATCGGCATTCGCAGCTTCACGCCACAGGTTACGGCCTGCCCCGGCTGCGGACGCACTACCAGCACATTTTTCCAGGAGATGGCGCAGCAGATTCAGACTTATCTGCGCGACCAGATGCCCACCTGGAAAGGCCGCTATGTAGGTGTGGAGGAAATGAAGCTGGCCGTGATGGGCTGCGTGGTCAACGGCCCCGGCGAATCGAAGCACGCCAACATCGGCATCTCGCTGCCCGGTACGTTCGAGGAACCCAAAGCTCCCGTCTACGTAGATGGACGCCTGTTCACCACGCTCAAGGGTGATCGGATCGTCGCCGAGTTCATCGATATTCTCGACGAATATGTCGACTCACACTACGCGGCGAGAGAGACGCAAAAAGAAGAAGTAGCGGCAAGAAGTTAAGCAATCCGGCGACGCCCGCCCTCGTCGTCGCGCAGTGCGCAACAACCCTGCCACCAAACGTGTCCGTGGCCCGAACTACTGTCCGATAAACAAAAAGATTGGGCTTTGCAAAGCCGTTGCGCTATTGGCTTCAGGACTTTCCAGCAGATCCGTGATCACCGTATCGGCCGGCTGGGGTGAACCCGAATTATTCGTATTGCCACCGGTGGTGTTGATAACAGCGATCGCTCCAGCGTCGCACATGCTGACATACACTCGGCTGCTGTCGAAGGCAGCCACCGTGAACACCCGGAACCGTGGGACGCTCGGCGAGTACAGAGCAGGGTACAACGGCGCTGCGGCGCAAGCAGCCACCGGAGGCAGGGCATACTGGCCCGTGGCAAATGGGACCGAACCTAGCAGCGTCAGAGTCGGCGCACTCGGATACTTCACGGCGAAAGTATTGGCGTCAAATATGGTGAGACCCGGAATAACACAGGCCCCCGTCACATTCGTATCCGGGCAAGTCGTCGCCGTCTGGTAGTTCGCCACATAAAACCGGCTGCCATCGAGAAGAGCCGTTACCGAAACCGGCATGCACCCCGCCGGACAAGGAACTGACGCGGGCGTAAACGGAATCGCCGCCAGTTGATTCGGTATGTCGCTGACTATGCCACTCGAAAGTCCGCCGGTGTCGGAAAAAACATACACCATCTCCGTCACCGGATTCGTCACGTAAAGCCGGTTTAAATTCGGATCGAAGAAAATAAAGTTCGCTCCAATGCCTACGGGAAGACTGCTGGTAACCGTGTCCGTGGCGGTGTCTATCGTCACCAGTTGACCGTCCCCTTGCGTGAGCACATACACTTTCTGCCCGTCGGCTCTCGCCACCACCCAGACCGGCGTCACCCCCGTGAACCCCGTCACGGTGTTCGCGGAAAGATCGACCGTATTCAAACTGCTGACCGTATTGTTCCCCTGGTTCGCCACGTAGAGCTTAAGGGCGCCCAGAGTTTGAGCTTCCGCCATACTGACCGGATTCGGCGCCGGACTGAGTGAAGCGGGAGGAGGTGGTTCTAGATTTGCGGTATTAATCACGACGTTCGTCGTAGTATTGATTTTCGCGACTGAGTTGGAGTTGAAGTTCGCAACGTACATCGCCGCGTTCTCGATACTGGCCAAATAAACCGGCTGTCCTGGGATTGACGCCGTTCCCCCGGGAGCGCAGGCCACAGCTGGCGGGGTCGGACTGCACGCAGTCAGGTTGATCGCCGGGTCGGTATACTGCAGGGTCGTCGCACTTATTCCGGTAATCGCAAAAGTGCCGTTGTATCCAGCGACTGCTGCGCCGGCGATGACAACCGCTGTTCCCACGAGAACGTTGTTCTGTGGGTTGGCAAGGAGTGGGGTGGTGAGCGTGACGGTGACTACGTCGCCCGCCTCGCTTAACGCGCTTATACCGGAACTCTGGCCCGGCAAAGGCGGCAAACTGATCGTATTCACCGTACCTAATCCGGTCGCCTGCGCCGTCTGGAACATCGGCGTAAAGGACGAGACTGCGTCGACCATGCCGGAAACCACACTCGCCGCACTCGCTACAAACACTTGCGAATTGTTTGGCAAGATGACGGCGTGAGTGGGATTACCGCCAAGATTGGGCTTGGAGGCGTCGTAGCTGGGAGTCTCGCCGATAACGGAATCGCCGGAAACGTCAATCTGCAGGGCCCCGCCAGGGTAGCTGGGTGCGTTCGTGCTAATGGCAAACACTTCATGAAAATTGCTCGGCGCCGGATTCGTCTCCACCGGGCATCCCGGAACGCCGCCCACCGAGCAAGGAATCACCACTGGCCGGTAAACCTGGCCGCAAGCCATCCAAACTAGAATCGGAAGCGCCATGGCCGCCAACCAGCCCACACGTCGAACAATCATCGGCACCCCATCGCGCACCACTGCAGAAACTTACTGGTCATAGGTATAAGTGAGGAGAATTAAACATTCTAACGGCTGGACCAAATCCGCGCCAGTGGTCAGGAGCGAATTGGTCACCGAGGAATGAACGGCTCCGCCCTTGATCCCCAGTGTCGGCTGTGTTTAAGCTTTTGGAACTTGCCGTCCAATTTGTGGGATGCGTCCGCGCAGGACGCAGTTGGATGATCACAAAATATACGGCCGCGCCGAAACCAGGACTTCGACGGAGGACCTAAACGCGACTCCTCAATTACTTCACCGTCCGCGCCGTGACTTCCCTCCCGCTGCCGCCGCCGGCGCCTCCGATTTGGCCGTAGCCGCCGGTTTCTTCCTGCCCTCCATCTGCGCCAAGCTCTGCTTGAGAGCAGCCATCAAATCCACCACCGGAGCCAGTTTCTTCGGCTTTTCCACCGCCGCCACTTCCCCGCCCTCGAGCTTCGTCTCAATCAGCTTCTTCAAATTCTCCTGGAAGGTATCTTTATATTTTTCCGGATCCCATTCATCCGCCAGCGCCTCAATCAACTGGTGCGCCACTTTGATCTCAGCCTCTTTCAATTCCACATCGGGCGCGCCAAACCCCTCCACTTTCTTCACTTCCTCTTCGTAATACATCGTATGCAGCATCAAGCCGCCCTGCGTCGGCCGCAGAAACACCGTGTACTCGCGGTTGTGCATCGTGATCTTCGCGATCGCCACGTATTCGCTCTCTTCGAGCGCCTTGGTCAACAGCGCATAAGGACGCCGCCCCGCCTCTTCCGGCATCATGTAATACGACGACTCGAAATAAACCGGATCTACGTCGCTCGCCTTGACGAACTCCAGAATCTCCATGGTCTTCGCCGTCTGCGGCTCGATCTTCTTGATCTCTTCGGGCTCAATGACGATGTATTCGTCCTTGCGAAACTCGTAGCCCTTCACAATCTCGCTGCGATCCACGACCACATTCTCCAGCGGGCAAATATATTGCTGCTTCACCCGCTGCTTATCCGGCCGATGCAGCATGTTGAAAGAGATGCCGCTGCTGCGCGCGCCCGAAAACAAACGCACCGGCATAGAGATAAGCCCGAAAGTTAAATGTCCCGACCAGACCGAAGCTGCCATAATCCCTCTCGTTCACCGGATGCTATCACGCCCCGGCAATTCGACCACAACCCGCCTAACCCGCCCAGAATTGCGAGTTTAGCTTACAAACCAAGCTTGGATGCACAAATCTTAGGGCGCGGGGAACCGAAATGCGAAGCCGGAGGGAATGGGGTCTGGAGCGGGGAGGCGCTAGGGGTTGTAGTTAACTGAGCGGGTTCGGGGATTTGATGCTCTCGCCCTGCCGTCGCGTCTGCACGAACGCCCGCAGCACGTTGTTCATGAGGGTCTGATAGCCTTTGCCGTTCTTCTTAAACCATTCCAAAAC
Organism: Acidobacteriaceae bacterium; assembly: GCA_003131635.1. GTDB lineage: Bacteria > Acidobacteriota > Terriglobia > Terriglobales > Acidobacteriaceae > Sulfotelmatobacter. The sequence goes on along the minus strand of PKVZ01000035.1, from coordinate 59,527 downwards.
ATCGTGGTCGATGCGGATATTGATGTGGTCCTTGGGAGCCGGAACGCCCATCACGCTCAGTGTCCAGTCGGGCTCGCTGTGGATATCATCCGAGTCGGCGCGGATCGATGCTTCCAGCTTGGCGCCGGTCGTGGCATTCACCTTGGCCCAATTCGTCCGGTCTTCGCCTCGCGCAATCTTGTTTCTGATCTGTTTAGCCGTATACCGCACGGTACCGCTTTTCTTCCTCATCTCTCGCCCTCCTTGCCGTGATAATTCGCACCGCATCGTCGCGCCACGTCCAGACGACCGCGAAGATTTTTCCCTCAATCAGACCAATACTCAGAAACCGGTCTTCTTCGCCCCGCGGAGTCGGCACAGTGAGCAGGGGACGGCCATCGAACAACTCGAAGGCCACGCGGAGAAAATCAATCCCGCGCACCGCCAGCACCTACTCGCGGTTGGGCTCGTCCCAACTGAATTCCACAGTCGTACCCACAAGTATACCCACAGTCAAGGAGAAAAGGGCGGAGTAAATTCGCGATCACGAGTAGTCCCAAAATGAAACAGAAAAATAGCCGCCCCCGAAATAGGAAAGCCCAGTTGACGCAACAGGTTTACAATCGTCTACATGAAGAAAAAGCGAAGAAGATTAGGGAAGAGGCCCCCACTGTTCGGGGGACGCGGCAGGTGCGTGAACGAGGCGCGCCCTTACGTGGACCGTTCCGCCGCGCCCGAGCAGGAAGGTGCAATCAAGCGAGCCGACGTAAGCCATAGCGCAAGCGATGACCCCGAATCCGAGGTCGGAAATCTGAAGCTCGGCCGCTGGCGCACGAACTAGCCCTCATCAGTTTTCCTCGCTTTCCTAAGCGCCGCCTCGACAGTCGCGAGCGGCAGCACCAGAGTCAACGACGCCTCCAGCAGCGGCACAGCACCGTAGCTGGCATACCACGCCGCCACCCTCTCATTCTTGGCGTCGATCACCAGCACGACGCCGCCAACCTCAGCCGCAGCCAACAGGCATCGCCTCCCCGCTGCGAGCAGAAGTTGTCCGCCAATTCCCCGCCCCTGCCACTTAAGATCCACCGCCAGGCGCGCCAGGCGGAAGCCCGGAACGTCATGGCGTGCCAGCCCGCGCCGCACAATCTCCGGCGTTCGCGCATAGTCCACCGAAGCGGGGCTCAGACTATAGAAACCGAGAACGCTCTTGTCGGTATCGCTAATCGCAAGGAGGGTTTTCGCGCCGCCCCGCTCGTGGCTCTTGCGGGCGTAACGGCGCAGGAATTCGTTCAGCGCTTCGTCGCCGCAGTCGAACGCTTCTCGATCATGCTTTTTGCTGATTGTCCTAGAAAAGATCGGCTCTTCATGCCACGCCGTCACGATTATCGCCGCTTCGGCAACGCCCGGGCGGCTGCCAGCAGTTTCGCGTTCGGCGCAGGCGGATTCTCCAGCAAATCGAGCACCCGCAAGCTATCTCTCTCCGAGAGCCGCAAATGATCCGCTTCCTCGATGACAGCCTTGGCCGCATTTACGGCGTGATGAATTACAAAATCCGTCAAGTCAGTGTGTTCAAGCGCCACCGCGCGCAGCAGCAGAGATTTGTCCTTAGGCCTGATCCGCAGCGACATCCGGCTGTTGTCCTCAATCGCTATTCTTGGCATGAGGGTGATTTCTCCATGTACATATTCAAATAGTACACTAGAGACCTGGGAAGGTTGAAGGGCGACACATGTTATATTTGACACTTAAGTGTTTATCCATCTATCTGTCTAGGCGCCTATGGAAGAAGCCGTTCGCTGGAACATCAAGGTTTCGAAAGAGACTGACCTTACCCTACGCACCTTTCTCGGCGCCCAAGGCGCCAAGAAAGGCGACCTCTCCAAATTCATCGAGGAGGCTGTCCGCTGGCGCGTGTTTCATCGCACTGTGCAGGCCATCCGCGAGCGCAACGCCGATACCGACCCGGACGAATTGCAGCGCATCATCGACGAGACCGTCAGCCAGGTTCGGACCGAACGCTACGCGAAGCGGAAGGCTGACAAATCCTGATGCGCGTGGTGCTCGATACCAACATCCTGATTTCCGCGCTCATGATTCAAACGGGAAACCCGCCGGCCATCTACCGCGCCTGGCAAGAGGGACAATTCATCCTCCTGACCTGCGCGGAACACCTCGACGAACTGCGCGCCACGCTGCGCAAGCCCGCGATCGCCGAACGCATCAGGCCCTACAAAGCCGGCAGCTTGGTGAACGAACTGAAAGAACTTGCCGAGAGCGTATATGCGTTGCCCCGCGTCCGCCGCTCTCCCGATCCCACCGACGATTTTCTGCTGGCCTTGTCCGAAGCGGGCAAGGCCGATTATCTTGTAACTGGCGACCAGAGCGGCCTGCTGGCGCTCGAACACCACAAAGGCTCGCGGATCGTCTCCGCGCGCACATTCGCTGCGTTTTTGAGACGGAGACGAACATGACCGACCTGCGCTATCCCATCGGAAAGTTCCACTACGAAGGCCCGCTCACCGAAGATCAAAAACAGAGGTGTCTGGCCGATATTGAACAGGCCCCAGCCAACCTGCGCGCCGCCATCCAAGGCCTTTCAGACCAGCAACTCGACACACCTTACCGTCCCGAAGGCTGGACCGTCCGTCAGGTCACGCACCACGTCCCGGACAGCCATCTCAACGCTTACATCCGTTTCAAACTCGCCCTCACCGAGGACGACCCCACCATCAAGCCCTATGCCGAAGACCGCTGGGCACGACTCGCCGACACGCAAACCACTCCCGTGGAAGTCTCGCTAACGCTGCTGGATTCCCTGCACACCCGCTGGACTCGCCTTCTACGCTCGCTGAAGCCGGAAGATTGGAAGCGAGCCTTTCGGCATCCCGAGCTCGGCGAAGTAAGCTTAGAGAAGAATCTCGCGCTCTATTCCTGGCACGGACGGCATCACGTAGCCCACATTACCGGCCTGCGAGAGCGCAGCCGCTGGTAGGGTCGGGCTTCGGGCTGCAGAGAATCCTGGTTTGCCGACGCCCGGTAGCCGAAGCCCGAAGCCCGAAAACCGCTAACCGATTCCCAGCTTCCAAACCAGATAACTGCACGCCTCGCGCAACACCGCATACCCACGCTGCAGCACGCTATGCGGACGCGAATCCGGCCGCGGCGCGACATAAACCGGCCCAATGCCCTCGTGCTCCAACAATCGCTTGATCCGGAAAACGTGATAAGCGTCGCTGACCGCAACACAGCTGTGCAATCCGTTGGCGCGCATGATCACCGCCACTCGCACCGCCGATTGAGCCGTGTCGGAACCTTGCGTTTCGGCAATCAGATTTCGCTCGGGAATGCCGCGGTGCATCAAATAATCGCGCCCCACGCCGCCTTCGCTGAAACTGGGATCGGCAGCTGCGCCTCCCGTTGTGATGACCACCGGCGCAAGGCCTTGCTGAAAAAGATTGAAAGCGTGATCCAAACGCGCGCGCAGCACGGGCGAGGGATGCCCGGCATACTCCGCCGCGCCAAAAACAACGATCACATCCGCCGGATGCACTTCCTGCAGCGACGCTTCATGCACCACGCGAACCGCAGCCAGCACCAGGAACGTCGCCAGCGCAAGCACTCCCAACGCTTCCAGCCGCACCAGCCAGCGGCCTGGCTTACGGGTGGCTAGATCGTCTTTCATCCTTTGGCAAAAAAAGTTGAAATCTCTTCCGCGGAGATCGCGCCCTCGCGCATGATCCTCCAGCGCGCCGCTTCGTCGGTCAGATCGACAATGGTCGATGGAATATCGCGCGGCGAAGTTCCGCCATCCACAATAATGCTGATCCGCCCATGCAGTTGTTCGTGCACCTGCTCGGCGCTGGTGCATTCCGCCGCTCCACTCAGATTCGCCGACGTCGCCGTGATCGGAATGGCCGCCGCCGTCACCACCGCCAGCGGAATCTTCGCATTCGGCACCCGCAGCGCCACGTTGCCGGTGTTGGCCGTCACCTTCAGCGGCAACCGCGACCCCGCTTTCACGATGATGGTCAGCGGCCCCGGCCAATATTTCCGCGCCAGCGCATAGAACTCCTCCGGCAACGCCTTGGCCAGTTCTTCCGCATGATCTACGTTCTCGATCAGCAATGACAGCGGTTTGTGGCGCGAACGCGTCTTGATGTCATACACGCGATCCACCGCGCGCAGGTTAAACGGATCGGCCGCCAGCCCGTAGAACGTATCCGTCGGCATGCCCAGCACTTCGCCCGCCCGAATCTGGTCGGCGGCATACTTGATCAGCGAACTCTCAGGAGACTCACTATTGATTTTTATGATTTCAGCGCGCACAGCCATCCTTCCCGCCTGCTTCTCTTTCAAGATATTCTGCCCGTGAAACTTACCATAATACGGCAAAACTCGTGGTAGCAGGTTTACGAATTTCCGCGGCGACGGCAATCCGACAACCCAACCCGCGATATCGGCATCCCACCCGCGTCTGATTGTGGAGGTTGTATGCGCCGCATACTTCGTCTGCTTCTGCTAGTTCCTTCCTTCGCCCTTAGCCAAAACCCCAATTCAATCGCCCCCGGGAACCAATTTTTTTCCGCGGGATCGCCACCTTCGTCAACTGTGCAAGTCCTTTACGTAGTCGATAATTCTGTGCTCACCACCTACAACATCGACCCGCAAACGTTTCAGGCAACGGCGGTTGGAACCACGACGATGCCTGCGGCGAAGTATGTCGATCTCATACCTTCGCCGAACGGGCAGTTCATCTACTATCTCGCGAACCCCACCTATTACAGCGGACACCAGAAGTTATACGTGTTCGATACGGACGCTACCGGTGTCCCGGGAAGTACCCCGGTTCAGGCGACCAATGCAAACCAGTTGATAGGAGCCGAGATCAATCCAGCGGGCACTTTCTTTTATTCCGTTGCAATCGGCACGATGGGTCCCCTATACACGACTAACTTCGCCATCGTGCGCAATTCCATCAATCCGGCCAACGGCTCATTAAGCCAGCCCGTGACCGAAGCAACCTACACCCTGGACACCGGCCCAAGCAGCAACGACTGCTATCTCGAAATTCTGGGCTTCAATCCGGCGGGAACAGCGCTTTACGACGGGATAATTTGCAGCGGTCCGCATGGCAGCGGCTCTGAAACGTTCAACCAGCGTTCCGTTGATTTGCAAACCGGCGCGTTGGGAGCGGACCAGCAAGACTATACGTTCTCCTACTACGCGGGCAGTGGCTATGTCGGAGTGCAGTTTGAAAACAACCTCCTGTTTACCTTCGCTTCCTTTTTCAATCAGGGACCGAACGCCAGCACGGTTCAGATTTACCAGACGCAACCTCTTTCGACCACGCCGCTGGTGAATTGCGCTTCGTCGATGCTGGCGATTTGCGGGAGCTACGGCTCGGCTCACGCGCATCCATCGGGAGAATATGTTTTTCTCGAGAACACAAATTACCTGACCGATATTTTGCAGGTGGATCTGACTACGCAACAACTCACTCAGATCAATACCATTCCCGACAACGTGGAGAAGCTCAGCCCAGATGGCTCTGTCATCTACGGCGACAACCCTGACAATGCGGAGATTCGAATTGCCGGCTTCAACGCGGCGAACGGCGAAGTGAAGCTGGGTGGCTCAGTCATACTTCCGCATGTGATCGACGATTACTGGTTCCCAGCCGAGAGGTATTAGAAGACGGAGGCTGACACCTTCACGCCACCGCAAAACAGGGTGCCTCATCCTTTCGCGGTTTTTGCGAAAGGATGGGTTGCCATGGACGCGTGCACAATCGGTTCGCTCCATCTCCAAACGGCAACCGAATTTAGTCCGTCGACCCGTTCAACGACTTTTCTAATGCCTCAATATCAGGTTGGATTTAAGAGATTTTGACTCGAACCCTGTCCCGATGCAATCGGTGGCAGGCGCAACACGCGTGAAGCGGGCGTTTGCAGCGAGCGCCGCCTATAATCGAGAGAATGGAACAAACGCGTCTCGCCGCCCATTCTCGCCTCCGCCGCATCGAAGGCCGCCACAATCCTCTGGTTAAGCAACTGCGCCAGGCTTTTGCCCACTCCGAACTCACCGAAGCGGGAGACTGTGCCATCGAGGGCCTGCGCATTCTCGAAGAGGCCATCCGCAGCGGCCTGCGTTTCAGTTCCGTATTCTTTCGCGAGTCCGCGCAAGAGCGCGCCGAGCGCCTGCTGCCGCAGATCGGAGCCCAGGTCGAAACCCTCCTGCTGCCCGACAAATTATTCGACAGCCTCGTCCCCAGCGAATCTCCGCAAGGCGTAGCCGCCCTCGTGCGCCTCAAACATTTCTCTCTCGAAGATATTCTCGAGCGCCTGCAAGTTGGCCCCATCATCATCCTCGCCGGGCTGCAGGACCCCGGCAATCTCGGCACCATCCTCCGCTCCTCCGAAGCCTTCGGCAGCGCCGGAGTGATCTTGGGCGAAGGCACGGTCAGCCCGTTCAATTCGAAAGTAGTCCGCGCCTCCGCCGGTTCGGTTTTCCGTCTTCCCATCATTCACAACCAAGGCAAGTCGGCAGATGCCAAGCTAGAAGGCGTTTCTGAAAAGCTGCGAGCCCAGGGCGTACGCCTGATTGCAACCTCATCGCACAAGGGCACGCCGCTCGATCAAGCCGACTTGAAGAACCCGTCCGCGATTTTCTTCGGCAACGAAGGCTCCGGCCTGCCCCGCGACCTGATGGCCAAAATGGACGAATCCATCGCCATCCCCCACACTCCGCAGGTAGAATCGCTCAACGCCGGCGTAGCCGCCAGCATCGTATTGTACGAAGCCGCGAGGCAAAGAAGATAAGAGATTGTTCACCACAGAGACACAGAGTCACAGAGAAAACGAAGACGATAGAGATCCTCGGACCGGGTCCGTCATCGGCGCTGCGATTGAGGTCCATCGCCATCTGGGACCGGGGTTACTGGAATCGGCGTATGAGGAATGCCTGTGTCACGAGCTTCATCTCCGCGGAATCAGCTTTCGCCGCCAAGTAGACCTTCCCGTGGAGTACAAAGGCCTCAAGCTCGATTGCGGGTACCGCTTAGACTTGATCGTGAATGAGGAAGTGGTCGTAGAGTTGAAATGCGTTGAAAAGGTTCTCCCCGTTCACGAAGCGCAACTCCTCACCTATATGCAGCTAACTGGAAAGCGAGTCGGCCTGCTAATCAACTTTAATGTTCCATTATTAACGCGAGGCATAACACGCAGGGTTCTCTAGCGTTTTTAAGGTTTTCTCTGTGTCTCTGTGCCTCTGTGGTGAAAGTTTTCAAATGGGACTGTTCGAACCAACTCCGAACCTCGCCGCTGCCACCGCCCGCACCCGTCCGCTAGCCGACCGCATGCGCCCGCGCACGCTCGAAGAGTACGCCGGTCAGGAACATTTAATCGGCCCTGGCAAACCGCTTCGCACGCAGATCGACCGAGACGACACCGGTTCGCTCATTTTCTGGGGGCCGCCGGGCATCGGAAAAACCACGCTGGCGAAAATAATCGCGGCCATGACGAAAGCGGAGTTCATCGAATTCTCCGCCGTCCTCGCCGGGATCAAAGAAATCAAACAAGTCATGGCCGACGCCGAACGCGCCCGCCAATACGGCACCCGCACCATCGTCTTCATCGACGAGATTCACCGCTTCAACAAAGCCCAGCAGGACGCCTTTCTCCCTCACGTGGAAAAGGGCAACATCCGCCTGATCGGCGCTACCACCGAGAATCCGTCGTTCGAGATCAACGCCGCCCTGCTCTCCCGCTGCCGCGTCTACGTCCTGCAGCCCCTCACTGAAGATCAAATCGTGCAACTTCTAAAGCGCTCTCTCGCCGATGAAGACCGCGGCCTCGGCCGAATGAACCTGCGAGCCGACGACAACATCCTCAAGAAAATCGCCAGCTACACCAGCGGCGACGCCCGCGCTGCCTACAACGTCCTCGAGGTCGCCGCCGGACTCGCGCAGCAGTCGGGAACTCAGCCTCCGGAAATCACCGACGACATCGCCCGCGACGCTCTTCAGAAACGCACTCTGCTCTACGACAAAGCCGGCGAAGAACATTACAATCTCATCTCCGCTCTGCACAAATCCGTGCGCAACAGCGATCCCGACGCCGCTCTCTATTGGCTGGGACGCATGATCGAAGCCGGTGAAGATCCGCTCTACATCGCGCGCCGCGTCGTGCGCATGGCTGTGGAAGATATTGGCCTCGCCGATCCCAACGCTCTTTCCCTCTGCATGGCCGCCCGCGACGCAGTCGACTTCATCGGCATGCCGGAAGGCAATCTCGCGCTCGCGCAAGCCGTCGTCTATCTTTCTGTAGCACCCAAATCGAACGCTCTCTACACCGCCTACGGAGACGTTCAGCACGATATCGAACAAACCGCCGCCGAGCCCGTTCCCCTACATCTGCGCAACGCACCCACCGGCCTCATGAAAGGCCTCGGCTACGGCAAGGATTATCAATACGCCCACGATGTCGAAGGCAAAGTCGCCAACATGCAATGCCTGCCGGACAATCTGCGCGATCGCATCTACTACCGCCCGACCAATGAAGGCATCGAAAAGCGCATCCGCGACCGGATGGAAGAAATCAAGCGCCGGCGAGGATCTGCAACCAACCCTCCTCTCCAAAACACCGAGTCTTAGCCCTTCCCCGCAGCATCCAAACGTTATCGTGACTGTTTCAGGGTCCGCGCCCATGGCAACGATTTCCGCAAATCTATTCGACGACGTTCCCGCGACTCGGCCCCAGCTCGACTCTCAAGTCGAGAGCCTGCAAAAACTCCAGAAGGCTGCGCAGAAGATCGGTTCAATTCTCGATCTCGATCAGCTGATCGACGAAATCGTGAACGAGATCGCGCGTTCATTCGGCCTTCTGGAGACCAGCGTTTATCTGCATGACGAAGCTCGCGGGGAAATGGTAATGGGCGGCGTCCACGGCTGTTCCGTGCACAGCAAGGGTTTCCGGCTGAAGATCGGAAAAGAGGGGATGGTGGGCTATGTCGCCTCCACGGGACAAATGCGCTATGCCCCAGATGTGCGCAAGGACGAATATTACGTCGCCTGCGAGAAATCGACTCGTTCAGAAGTGGCCATTCCTCTTCACGTCGGCGAGCGCCTCGTGGGAGTATTTACCGCATCTCACCCCGATCTGGACGCTTTTCCGCGCCAGCAGCTCAGACTTCTTCAAGCGCTGTGCGATCACGTGGCCGTCGCAATATACAATGCACGCCGCTTCCAGTCGGAACGTGCCGAGCGCGAAGCGATGAGTCTGGAAGCGCAGGAAGCTCGCGCCATCCAGCAAGCACTTCTGCCCAAGTCCTCGCCTTACGTCCCGGGCTTTGCCATTTCCGGTCTCAGCATTCCCGCCCGCGCCGTCGGCGGAGATTGGTATGATTTCATCCCATTTCCCGATGGACGTTGGGGCTTGGTTCTAGCCGATGTTTCCGGCAAAGGCATGGCCGCGGCACTCCTCATGTCGGCCACTCGTGGAATCCTGAGGTCTTTGGCCGAAGCCTGCTGCACTCCCGCCGAAGTTCTGACCAAACTCAATGGCCTGTTGGTGGAAGATTTTCCCGCGGGGAGATTTGTCACCCTGGTCTACGCTGTACTTGATCCCGTAACCCACAGCGTTACGTTCGCCAGCGCCGGACACTTGCGTCCACTCTTGGTCGACCAAGGCGGAGCACGGTTCCTGGACACCGAGCGCGGACTGCCGCTCGGCTTGAGTTGCGGCGATTATTCGCAACGCACCATAGCTCTATCCCCGGGTTCGCGCCTGGTCTTCTACAGCGACGGCATCAGCGAAGCATCCAACGAAAACGAAGAAGAGTACGGATTGGATCGCCTGGTGAAGCACGTCTCCAGCCCCGGAGCGTCTGCAATCACCATCCTGGATGATGTTCGTTCGTTCGCCAACGGCGTCGGCTTCAACGATGACGCCAGTGTAGTATTCGTCAAGGTTGGCTCTTCCACTGATACTGCCATTGATACAGCGTAGTGCGGTCTATCGAAACCGCGACCGATGTTCCTTGAGAATGCACCGGTCCATCACCACAAAGATTCCTGCCTTACGGGCTTTCTCCGCGGCATTCTCGTGAATCACATCTTCCTGCATCCAGATTGCCGGCACTTTCAACTGGATCGCCTGATCCACAACCTCCTCCACAAACTCCGGCCGCCGGAAAATATTCACGATGTCGATCTTCTCCGGCACCTCGAGCAACGAAGCATAGGCTTTCTCGCCTAGAGAGGTTCCAATCTGAGGATTCACCGGAATAATGCGATATCCCTGGCTTTGCATGTAAGCGGAAACCGCATGGCTTACCCGCATCGGATCATCGGAAAGTCCCACGACAGCGATGGTTTTCGCACGCTTCAACAATTCTGTCACGGGATCGATTTGCAGAACAGAAGCCATATTATTTCTTGTTCGCCTGGTCCAGCTTTTGCTTGTACATCTTCGTTGCCATCTTCCGCACCGTCTCCGAAACTTCCTTATTGGCGGAAATATTTTTCAAGTCCTGCGCCAGCAGATGCTTGATCAGCCCCATCCCAAGATCAAGCGGGGTGCGCGGATTCGCCACCAGATTCCGCACCACGATGTAATTCTTCATGAAGCGCCGCTTCAGCGGAATCTGCCGCAGCACCGCTTCCAGCACGTTTTTCTGCAACGCAAACTTTTCCACTTCGCCATCGGAAAGTTTGGGGGCCTCCAGCACCGCCAGTGCCACCACTTTCGTCCCGTCGCGAATCAGAATCGAGCGCTCCTCTTTGTTTCCCTTCAGCGCAAGTTGGATGCGCCCCTTCACGTCGAGGCGGTTGATCTTCTGCATCGAATTGTCGCGCTTCGCTGGGATCGGAAGTTGAGAGACCGCAAGCCCAGCCGGGTTTGCCGCCGGGCTCATGCCGGGCTTCGCCGCCGCGGCGGAGGCCGTCGCCGCCGCAGGGATAGGCGCCGCGACGTCTGCGGCTCCCTGCACCGCCGACACCGGGAAATAATCCGCTCCCAGCAAATCCATGATGCCGCCAATCGGCTGAAATGGCTTGCCTTCTTCCGCAACAATTTCCGTGGCATGCTCGGCGAGATAAGCAGAAACGTGTTCTTCGGGAACCTCCTCCTCTGCATGCTCATCCGCTTTCGCCGCATCGACGCTTGCTTCGCCCGCCACGGCAGCCACTACCGGCGCTGCAGGATGAGTTCCCTCACCAGCCGCGATTTCCGCCGGCGCTGCAGATTCGCCCCTGCCCAGCAACTGCGCGACCGTGGTAGCCTCGTTCGCCTTCAAGTATGGATTCGATCTTAGCGACTCCAGAATTCCCGTAGCCTTCCGCACCCGCGCGCTCTGCAACATGGCTGCAATATTTTCTGCAGACGCGGAAATCGCCAGCTTGGCCAACTCACTCTCGGGGACTGAAGGATTTTCCAACAATGCCGGCAACAGCTTCGGACGCAGATTTTCCGACGCAACCAGGTAGTCGAGCACCTCCCGCGCCGTCTTCGGATCGGAAGCTGCCACCAGCGAAGCCTTTTCGTCCCACCCTGCCAGCGTCATGCGCGCCAGATCGCCAAACACCTTGTTGTGCCTGGCAAGATAAACAAGAATTTCAAGGTTCTCGTCCGGCGGCACCGACAGCGCTCCCCGGGCCGCAAACTGCATCATGTTCGACGGCAGCTTCGACGCTCGAACTTGATCGATCATGCGCCCCATCACTTCACCTCTTGAAACGATGCTGGTTTAAACGATGCTGGACTGCCAGCCTTCGTCCGCTCTTCCAGTTCCTGCACCGCGAGTTCCAACTCACGCATCAGCCGGCTGGGCTTGCCCCGCTTGAATTCCTCCACCAAGGCCCGATAGTACCAAAGCGTCCCCTCGCGGCCGCCGTTGAAACGTGCCCAAATTGATTCCCCGACCTCCCGGTAATCCGAAAGAATCGAACGCACATTGTTTAGCTTGTCCGCAGCGGAAACCAGCCGCGTCTCCGCATCAGCGCTCTTCAAATGGCGGATGTAATTCTCTTTCCGCGCCCGCCACGGCGGCTTTGGATAGGTGTCAGAGTCCGTACAACCATCCACAATCTTAGCCACCCGACTCCCAAACCTCCGCTTGACTTCTTTCGACATCGGCGCGCCGCCGCAATCTTCCACCACATCGTGCAGCAAGGCCGCGATCGCCATATCTTCGTCGCCGCCGTACTCCAGCGCCAGCGAAGCCACTCCCATCAAATGCGCGATATACGGCGTTGTCGAAGCCTTGCGCACCTGCCCGGCATGTTTCTCCGCCGCAAAAAGAAATGCCTTCAGAAACCGCGGACCAAGTTTGATCGACTTTTCCCGCTTCCCGCCCACTATTGCTTCTCCTGTTTCTCCCCGCGCCGTGCCAGCAAGTACGCCCGGATGAACGGTTGCAGATCGCCATCGAGCACGCGATCCACATCGCCCACTTCGGTCTTGGTGCGGTGGTCCTTGATCATGCGGTAAGGCTGCAGCACGTAGGAACGAATCTGCGATCCGAAATCGTTGTCCAGTTTGGAATCCTCAATCTTCTTGGTCGCCGCCCGCTTCTTCTCCATCTCAAATTCGTAAAGCTTCGATCGCAGCATGCTCATGGCGCGCTCGCGATTCTTGTGCTGCGAGCGCTCGTTCTGGCAATTCGCCACCAGGCCAGTTGCAATGTGCGTAATCCGCACCGCTGAATCCGTGGTGTTGACGTGCTGTCCGCCCTTGCCGCTGGAACGGTAAGTATCGGTGCGGATGTCCTCCGGCTTAATTACGATATCAATGCTGTCGTCGATCTCCGGCGAAACGAACACGCTGGCAAACGACGTATGCCTCCGCTTGGCCTGATCAAACGGCGAAATCCTTACCAGCCGGTGCACTCCGATCTCGCTCGTGAGCAGTCCGAAGGCATAGTCCCCATTCACCGCAAACGTCGCCGATTTCAGTCCTGCTTCTTCGCCCGGCTGGTAATCATAGAGAACGGTTTCGAATCCCTGCCGCTCCGCCCAGCGCAAATACATGCGCAGAAGCATGTCGGCCCAGTCCTGCGATTCCGTCCCGCCCGCCCCCGGATGAATCGTGACAATCGCATTCAGCGCGTCGTTTGGCCCGGAGAGCAGCGTCTCCGTCTCCAGTTTGTCAACCAACTCACGCAGCGAATCAATCTCGCGCCGCAACTCGGCATCGACACTTTCACCTTCCTTTGCCAAATCGAAGTAGGCGGCAATGTCGTCGCCGCGGCGCCCCAGATCCGCATCGGTGGCGAGCAAGTGCTCCAGCCGCTTTTTCTCGCGCATCACCTGCTGCGAGCGTTGCGGATTCGACCACAAATTCGGGTCGGCGGACTGCTTCTCAATTTCGCTTAGTTGCGGACGGAGTTTGTCCGCGTCAAAGATACTCCCGGAGCTCGCGCACCTTCTTGTTCAACAACCCGTATTCCTGCTCGAACTCTTGATTCATGCGGATGTTTCTGCTTTCCCGCCCGCTTTCCAGCGAAGCCTGAAGCGCGTGAGCAGCGCTCCTAGTGAAATTATCGCACACAGATAAGCGAACCAGTCTCCGTGCCGTGTGTAGAACGTGGTTACCGAAGTGAGGGCATACGGCGCAACCAGTGCGCCGCGTTCTTTCCGCGGAAGCCGCACCAGTGTCCTTCCATAAGGATCGATCGACGCCGTCACCCCCGTGTCCGTCGCGCTCAGAATCCAGCGGTCGTTCTCGATCGCCCGCATGCGCGTCTGATTCAAATGCTGCGCATACGCCCCGCTGTCTCCATACCAGCCATCATTCGAAATATTTACAAAGACCTGAGCGCCGTTGTTGGCAAACTGACGAACTTCGTCGGGGAACACCGACTCGTAGCAGATGAAAACTCCCAGCCGCTCGCTTCCCGCTTCCAACGCCGCTCTGGATGTTCCCTTGGTGAATTCTCCAACTTCTTTGGTCAGCCCGCCGGCAAAAGAAAACAACCTCGGAAAAGGCAAATATTCTCCGAAGGGCACCAGGTGAACTTTGTCATAACGCGCAGTCCAATCGCCCGAAGGACTAACCAGCGCGGCCGAATTGAATACCTCCGAAGCCGGGCCGCCGTTCTGCATCGCACTCGTACTCCCAATCGCACCCGTCACCACCCAGCTCCGCGTCTGGCGCGCCATCTCGCTCACCGGTTCGCGGAACAGAGGATCGTTGGCAAAAAAAGGCGCGGGAGATTCCGGCCAGACGATCAATTCCAACTTTTCCGGGACGCCGCCGATTATGCGTGGATTGGCCGCCTTCACAGTGAGATCAGTCAGTTCCCGCAGCGTGCGCTCGAAAGTATCCCGCGTCCAATTCTCATCCACCGGGATATTTTCCTGCACCAGCAACGCAGCGTGATCGGCCGGAATCCTCGGAGCGTCCACCAGCCTGCCCGCCTGCAGCACCGCTGCCGCCGCAACCGACGCCAGCAGCAACGTGTTTCGTTTTTTTCTCGGCACCAGAAACGCAGCAGCCACCGCAACATTCACCAGCATAATCTCAAACGAAACTCCGTACACCCCCGTCCAAGTGGTGATGCGGCTGAGCGAGATGTTGTCCACCTGCGCGGTGCCGAGAAGATCCCAGGGAAATCCAGTAACCCGCGTCCGCGCCAACTCCACCGCAACCCAAAGAAATGGTGTGGAAATCAACGCGCGCCGATTATCGCGGCCTGGTCCTGCCGCCAATCCCAGCAGCAACCCAAACAGCCCGTGATATAGACCGAGATAAAGGCAGAAGAGAAACAGCGCCAGCGCGGCCCACGGCGCGCTCAGCCCACCATGCTCGTGCATGGTGTCGTAAATCCAATAACACGTACCCGCGTACCAGAGAATGCCGGAAGTGTAAGCCAGCAGAAAAGCCTGCCCCGGCGTCGCAGCCTGAAGATTAACGGCGCCATCGATCTCCAGCGCCCCCGTCGGCCGCGCCCGCAGCACCGCCACAATCAGCGGCGCGAATGCCACCCACGACAAAACATAAAGTCCGGGCAGAGGAAAAATCAGGACCTGCAACAGCGTCGACAGTCCCACCAGCAACCATGCGCTGTAATGAATTTGCCTCACCGGCAAGAATAACAAAAAACTCTCATCACTCCAGTGGCCGCAGTGGTTTCGCGTTGGGCCTGCGGCTCGGCCGAGGTCAAGCCGCCGAATACGATTGACGAAATCAGTTGTGCCCTAACCGCGAACGCTGATTCTCGAAAACGAGAGCACCGCCCGGGAAGAGATTGGATGTCCCATCGACATCGCCGGACGGAAGGTGGTGAAAATCAGCATCCTCTTTACCTGTGGGAGGAGTTCCTGAGAGTCGCCGGGGTCGGAGAGGATCTTGTAATCCTCGACCCGGCCTTGAGAATCGACGTAAGCTTCGATCACGAGCGATTCGGCGTTGATCGAACTCATGGTGCCGAATGCGCTTTGCTGTAATTCTGGCCCGGTATTCAACACCAGAGGCACATCCTGGTTATTGGCCTGCAACTGTCCAGGAATTGCCAGGATGGCGGCGACCAAGCCGAAGATAACTACGGCGCAGGCCAGTCCGGCGGTCGCGGGTACCATAAAAGCGTTCAGGGTATTTTCCAAACGGACGCGCAATCCTTCGTAGCGCGGACGGCGGGCTTGCGCGGCCTCGCGTGAAATTGCCAGACGGAGATTCAGTCCGAGATCGGCGGGCGGCGTGGGACGGCCAGCGCTGGCTAGGAGTTGCTGGGTCTGGCGCAACAAAGTGTATTCCCGCGCGCACGCCGGACAAGCCTCAAGATGTCGGCGCACGGCCTGCATCTCGGTGCCGGTCACCATTCCGTCAAGATAGGGCGACAACAGCCGATTCACCTCGGCGCAGTTGAAAGTTGCTTCGGTCTTCGACATCTTCGTGGCCATATCTTTCATGGCGTCACCTCGACTCTTCTACCCCCTCCAGAAACTTGGCGCCGCGAACCTGCGGCCTGGTCATCGTCTTCCGCCAACGGTGCGAGCCCCAGTTCGCCACCCACTTCGCGCACATACGGGGCCAGCCGTTGTTTCAGGGCATGGCGCCCGCGCGTCAGTCTGGACTTCACCGTTCCCAACGAGATCTGCAAAATTTCCGCAATCTCTTCGTAGGACATTTCTTCCAGGTCGCGCAGGATCAGCGCGGTACGGTAAGGCTCCGCAACTTTCCGCAGTTCGGCGTCCACCCGCTGCTGCACTTCACGCTGCGCCACGTTGTCGAAGGGCGACTCGTGGCGATCGGTAAGAGCATTCTGCATGGCTTCGTCACCGCTCGACGATTCCGCCGGTTCGATGGAAGTCTCCTGCGCCTTGTGGCGGAACCACCAGCGCTTGCGATTCGCGGCCTCGTGCAGCGCGATGCGGTAAATCCAGGTTTTCAGGCTCGATTCGCCATGGAAGTGCTTCATGCCGCGAAACACTTTCAGGAAAACATCCTGCGTGGTATCGGCGGCGTCGGCAGGATCGCTGACCATGCGGTATACCAGTCCATACACCGGCCGCTGAAATTCGCCGATCAGCCAGGCGTAGGCCACTTCCGAGCCGGCTTTGAGATCCGCGACAATAGCGGCTTCTTCTGCCCGTGCTCCGATTGCGCTTGCCAAATCTCCCAAGGTGGTTGCTCCCGCCATGCAGGCGTCCTTTGATTATAGGTTTTTCCACCCTACTCTGAACCGAAAAATTGTCGGCCAGCCGATCGGTACGCGTCCTTACGCTGATTTGCGCCTAATAAGGATAGACTCCGGCCAGCGGCACGAAGTTCCCGGGTGGAACAATGACGAGAGTAACTAGAGGAAACGACGGCAGTAACCAGAGGGAACCCCCTCGGTTGCGATTTCCCTGCCCGCGCATCGACACCTCACTTTTGACGAGGCGCGCCAGCGTTCGTAAGATGTAGAAGCGTTGCGTCGGCGGGTTGCAGACTGAATGATCGACCAGGTCATCTCCCATTACCGGATCGTTGGAAAGCTCGGCGGCGGTGGCATGGGCGTGGTCTACGAAGCGGAAGACATCACTCTCGGCCGCCACGTCGCCCTGAAATTCCTCTCTGATGATCTTGCCAAAAGCCCGGTCGCACTGGAAAGATTTCGCCGCGAAGCTCGGGCCGCATCGGCGCTGAACCATCCCAATATCTGCACCATTCACGAAATTGGCGAACACGCAGGGCGTGCCTACATCGTGATGGAACTGCTCGACGGTATCGCGCTCAGGCATCGTATTGCCGGGCGGTCGATTGAAATCGAAGATCTGGTATCGATCGGGATTGAAATCGCCGATGCTCTCGATGCGGCGCACGCAGCGGGCATCATCCACCGTGACATTAAGCCGGGAAATATCTTTCTGACCAAACGCGGCCACGCCAAGGTTCTGGATTTTGGTCTGGCTAAAGTGGTCGTGAACGCAGACGCCAGCGATTCCCTGCCCACGCAAAGCGATAATCGAGGAGATCTCACCGACGCCGGCAATGCTGTTGGCACCATCGCTTACATGTCGCCGGAGCAGGCGCTGGGCAAACAACTCGATTCCCGCACGGATTTGTTCAGTTTTGGCGTGGTGCTCTACGAGATGGCTACCGGGCGCGCGGCATTCTCCGGTGCCACCTCCGCGGCAATTTTCGATGGCATTCTGCACGGAGCGCCAGTCGCCCCGGTCGCTCTAAATCCCGAATTGCCAATAGAGCTCGGACGCATCATCAACAAGGCGCTGGAAAAAGACCGCGAGCTGCGCTACCAATCCGCCAGCGAAATGCGAGGAGATCTCAAGCGCCTGAAACGCGAAACCGATACTGGGCGGGTAGCCGCTTTCGGCGTGGAGACGGCGTCTCGCCCCGGCCTGCGGGATCACAGATACTCTCAGACTTCGTTAGGTGGTGCAGGAGTCGCTGCGGCAGCGCGAGCGGCAAAGAAGGCCTGGTGGTCGAAGCCGTCGCGGATAGGCTGGGCGGCCGTTGTAATCCTCACCGTGATTGTCGCTGGCATCGCCGCATGGTACTGGCGCTCGCGCCAACTGAGGCAGCTCACGGCAAAAGATACGGTGGTGCTGACCGATTTCGCAAACACCACCGGCGATCCCGTTTTCGACGATACCTTGAAGCAGGCGCTGGGCATGGCGCTGCTGCAATCGCCGTTCCTGAACATTCTGTCCGATGATCAGGTGGCCGCTACTCTGAAACAAATGACGCGCCCTGCCGACACTCCGCTGGTTCCCGCAGTGGCCCGCGAAATCTGCCAGCGATCCGGCAGCAAAGCTTATATCTCCGGCGCGATCGCCAGCCTGGGCAACGACTACGTGATCGGCCTGAAAGCCGTGAATTGCCAGAGCGGAGATATTCTGGCCCAGCAGCAGGTCACCGCCCCTGCCAAAGAAAAAGTTCTCGAAGTACTCAGCGGCGCCGCCACCAATTTGCGGCGTGATCTGGGCGAATCTTTCGCCAGCCTGCAAAAGTTTGATGTCCCGTTGGAACAGGCCACCACATCGTCGCTGGAAGCGCTCAAAGAATACAGCCTGCAAATGAAGGCCGCGCGCGAAAACGGTTCTGCGGCGGCATTGCCGCACGGTCTGCGAGCCCTCGAGCTTGATCCTCAATTTGCACTCGCGTACTGGGCAGTGGGCGGCAATTATGGCGATATTCTCGAGTATGGACGCGCCCGCGATTACTACGCCAAAGCTTTCCAGTTCCGCGAGCGTGCCAGCGAGCGCGAGAAGTTGCTGATCTCCGGTTATTACTATCTTGGCGTTACCGGAGAACTGGACAAAGCCGCGCAAATCTACAGCGAGTGGACCGAAAGCTATCCGCGCGATTACATCGCCTACGGCAGCCTGGCGATGGCGGAGTCGGAGCAGGGCCTGCACGAAAAAGCTTTGGAAGCGAATCGCGAATTCCTGCGCCTGGCGCCGGACAATGTCATCGGCTACGTGAACCTTGGCTTTGCGCTTTTGGCGCTGCAGCGCATTGACCAGGCCCGCCAGGTGCTGACCCAGGCCGAGGCGCGGCATCTGGACGAGCTGAACATACACGTGAATCTGTACGCCGCGGATTTTCTGTTGGGCGATGCAGCCGCAATGGCGAAGGAGCTGTCCTGGCTGGAAAGCCGCTCCGAATACCGCAGCCAGGGTCTCTCACAGGAATCCGACACGGCTGCATACAGCGGACAACTGCGCCGCGCCGAGCAACTCACCGACCAGAGCATTCAGGCCGCCTTGCAGGTGAACAACAAAGAAACGGCAGCCATGTGGCAAGCTGATGCCGCCTTACGGCAGGCAGGTTCTGGCAACGGTGCGGAAGCCAGACAGGCAGCAGCGGCCGCTCTCAAACTCGCTCCAGAAAGTCCCGGCGTAAAAATCGAAGCGACTCTGGCATTCGCGCTGAGCGACGATACATCCCGCGCCGAAGCCCTATCCAAGGACCTTTCAGCAAGGTTTCCGCTCGACACGCAAATGCAGTTGTTGTGGCTTCCCACGGTCGGCGCTCAACTGGCGCTCAACCGCAAAAACGCGGCCAGGGCGGTGGAACTTCTTCAGGCCGCAAAGCCATTGGATTTGGCATTGATCCCCTTCACCGCGAACGGTTCCTGCCTGTACGCCCCTTATGTGCGCGGGCAGGCCTACCTTGCCTTAGGAGACGGCGCTTCCGCCGCCGCTGAATTCCAGAAAATCCTTGACCATACCGGTATCGTGGTCAACTGCTGGACCGGAGCTTTGGCCCATCTGGGCGTGGCTCGCGCGAACGCTCTGGAAGCGAAAACCCTGCAGGGCCCACAATCCGATGCCGCCCGCGTTCAGGCCCTTGCCGCCTACAAAGACTTTCTCACTCTCTGGAAAGATGCCGACTCCGACATCCCCGTTCTCAAAGAGGCCAAGGCAGAATACGCGAAGTTGCAGTAGTCCCGATGCGGCGCTTCTCTGACCTCGGGCACCCTGTTCCAAAAAGAAACCCCGGCTCAATAAATGCAAGCTAGAAGCCCGAAGACCTACCCTGAGTGAAGTAAGCTTTGGTTCGTGGGCCTGTGGTGTAATGGCAGCACAGGACCCCGTCAAGGTCCGAGCGAGGGTTCGAATCCCTCCGGGTCCATTCCTTCTTCGGAAGGATTGTCTCTCAGGGACAAGTGGAGGGTTCGCAGGCCGGGGTGCGGCTCTCCTTAAAGTAACTTGATTTCTGGCGGTGTTGTCTCGATAATAATAGTGACCTTGACGGGGTGCCGATTTATCGGTTCTCGCGAACGGCTCCGGAGATTCCGGGGCCGTTTGCATTTTTGGGGACACGTGGCTGGGCGGCAAGCCCACTTCTCGCAAAAGGAGGCGAGAGATGGGCAACCAGCGGGATTCCCTTTGTATGACGTTATGGGAAGCTGAGGCGGAGGTTTTAGTTTACTTTCGCCTGCTGAAACTCTTCCATCAATGCCTTCATTGGCGATAAGTCAATATCCTCCAATATATAGACATTGCTTAGATAATTGATCATCAGCAAGGTGCAGTCGGCCAGCACTTTATAGGCGACCTGCGGAGAATGTTCGATGATATCTAGGGATGTCGAAAGAACGCCGCCATGCGCAAATTCATTTACGTATTCTTCGGTCTTCGTAACAAGCTCAACAAATTGGCCTGACATGAATTTCTTGCGTTTCGACAGGGCTGCATCCAGCTTCGCGGCCCGCTTGCGCACTGACCCTGTCTCCTTGCCCTTCATCTTCATGGAAAGAATACGGTTGAATTCGACCTCATCCGCCGCATAGCCTAAATAAAGCCCATTGATTACCGCATCAACGACACTCTTCTGTAGTGCGAATGCGGCGGAAAGGTGCTTGTGCTCGACAAGTACGACTACTCCGGATACCAACCCAGCACAACGAACAAAGTAGAAATACATCAGCTGATGACTCTTAGTTTGTACGGACTTGGCGTGACTATGCCCGAGATCCATCAGCGATTGTATGAGCTTACGATATCGCTGGATTTTCTCTTGATTGATGGTTTCCACCACCTCAATTTAAGAAATACTGCCGATACAGCGTGTCCCTCTGCGCAGGCCGGAATCCCGCATCGCGGATGATGCGGCGCAATTCTTCTTCAGTAGTGCAATTGGTGACGCCGGCGGCGCGGACGACGTTTTCTTCGAGCATCACCGAGCCTACATCGTTGCCGCCGAAGCGCAGTCCCATCTGGCAGACTTTTAGCCCTTGCGTGACCCAACTCGATTGCACGTTCAGGAAGTTCGAGAGATACAGGCGCGAGATGGCGAGGACTTTCAAGTATTCGACGGCGGTGGCTTCATCCCAGTGGCGGCCGCCGAGCGCAGTATTCGTGGGCTGAAAACTCCATGGGATGAACGCCGTGAAGCCGCCCGTTTCTTCCTGCAGATCGTAGAGTTGCTGGAAGTGGTTGATGCGGTGTTCGTAGTTCTCGCCGACGCCGAACATCATGGTCGCGGTGGTGCGCATGCCGATCTGGTGGGCCGTGCGGTGGACGTTGATCCAATCACCCGTGAGGCATTTCAGGCGCGCGATTTTGTAGCGGACCTCGTCGTCGAGAATTTCGGCGCCGCCGCCGGGAATGGAATCGAGGCCGGCATCGCGCAGGCGGAGAATGGTGTCGCGGATGCTGAGGCTGCTGTACTCGGCAATGGCAATGATCTCGGACGCCGAATAGCAGTGCAGATGAATTTGCGGAAAGCGCCCCTTGATGCCGCGCAGCATTTTTTCGTGCCAGTCAATCTTGAGGTCGGGATGAAGTCCGCCTTGCATCAGCACACCGGTGCCGCCAAGTTCTACGGTCTCGCGAATCTTTTCGTAGATGGTATCGAACTCGAGGATGTAGCCCTCCTTTGCCGCAAGGCCTTTCAGCGGGCGGTAGAAGGCGCAGAAAGTGCANNTGTCGCCTGACCGCGTCGGCTTCCATGCCGATGCCAATCAGGTCATCGGACTCGAACATCTCCAGGGCTTGCTGTTTGGTGAGGGACATTTGCAGTTCAATTCTAACGGAGGCGGGTAGCTGGCTCCAAATTTGGAATGAGTCTAGTTCTTCCGCATACGAAGATATTGAATGAGCGACAACACTGCGCCAATGACCGCCAGCCCGATCAGAATTGCCATTGCGGGTTTGTAGTATTGATTGAAAAAACGCAGGATGTGGCTGCCATAATGGTATCCTAGGCCGGCGCCAATGCTGTAGCGGACGCCGCGACCGAGGGTCAGGGCTCCGAGAAATTTCTTGGGAGAATACTGGCCGGCGCCGGCGGCAATCAGGAATGGGACGAAGGGAAACGGCGGTGGCAGCAGGGCGGGAATGGCGACGGCAAAGAATCCCCAGCGCTCGAACGCTCTCGCAACTTTAGCCGCGCGTCGTTTGGAGAGCTTGCGTTCCATGGTTTCTTTGCCGCCCTTGCGGGCGAGGGCATAAGTAATGTAGCCGCCGATCACCGCGCCCAGAGTTGCCATGAAAGCATAATAGGGCCAGGGCTCGTGGTGACGCGCCGCCAGCCAGATGGTGAGGACGTCCATGCTGCCGGTGAGCGGGATGATGGAATTGTCCGCGACCCCGAGCAGCACCAGACCGGGCCCGCCCAGCCGGCGGAGTCGGTGCCAGATAGGGACGGCGGCAAGCAGTGGGCTCAAATGGAAAGCCATTCAGGTTTGAAGAGTTTACAGGCTAGGCTCTCGATTACGCTATACAAGCTTTTACGTCGAGAAAAATAATTTTGGGAGCGGTGGGCAAGGCTCCGATTTCAGCCGCATAGCGATAGAAGAGTTGTAGGCCTTCAAGGCACGCTGCATCCAAGTGGTAATAAATACTTTCGGTGAGGTAGGAACGCACGTCGGCTTCCTTGAGGCCGAGTCGCGGCCCCCATTCGCGGGTGATTTGGTCGAGACCCGCAGGTTCAAGTCCGTGGTCGCGCGATTGTTGAAATACCGCGGCCAGGTCCTGCGACGAGGCCGTTTCGCGCAACGCCTGCTGACGAACCGCCCAGAAAGCGAAGACGAAAGGCTTGCCGGTGTAGCGAATCCATTCTTCGGCGAGATCAAGCGTAAAATAGCGTGAGCGGTCAATCTGCAGCGCCGGATCTCCAATCACCAGCGCGGCATCGTGCGCCGTGAGCATGGTTTCGATATCCGGGGACATCGGAGTAAATGTTCGACCGCCCCCGAGCCATTTTTCAAACAGAATCTTGGTCAGCGCCACCGAGGTCATGGAAGAGGTGTCCAGAGCCACGGCGCGAATCTTCTCCAGCGGCACTCGGCTGACCAGCAGGATGGAACGCACCGGCTGGCGCGAGGCAATGGCGACTCCAGGCAACACCGTCAACTCCGGAATTTGTGCGTAAGCCGCCGCCGGGATGATTCCGATGTCGGCGTTCCCGGCTTGCAGAGCGCGAGCGCAGGCCGAAGGCAGGGTGTAGGAAATGTCGAACTCGCGCCCCGCGTTGCCGTGTTCGAAATCCCACATGAGGGGAGCGGTGTTGAGGTAGGAAATCGCAGAGATGCGCAGAAGTCTCATTCCTGTTTTGATTTTAGCAGACAGCTTTTTAGCTCCTCTTTGTGACGTCTTCCCTTGACGCCGCGTTCCAAGAATCACTACAGTCCGCCCAGTCCAACTAAGTTTGGACGAAGGACTGGAGCATAGACTTGCCAAACGCCGTAGCCGCACCCGCAACTCATATTTTGGAATGGCTCGCCCTGTCACTGACATCCGGTTTGGGGCCAACGAAGGCGCGGAAATTGATCGAACATTTCGGCAGCGCCGATGCCGTTTTTCACGCCTCACTCACCGAACTGGAAGGCACGGGAATTAAGGCTGTCTCGGCGCAATCGATCGCTACGGGAAGGTCGGCGGAACTGGCGCGGGAAGAAATCGCGCGCGCCGCGGCCGCGGGAGTAACGGTGCTTTCGCCGGAAGATCCCTGTTACCCCTCGCGGCTGAAAGAAATCTACGACCCGCCGCTGGTGCTGTATGTTCGCGGCAATCCGGAAGTATTGACGCAGCCCGGGATTGCGATGGTGGGCACGCGCCATCCCACGCCTTACGGCTCGGGCATGGCGGAGCGGTTGGCCTGCGATCTGGCGGCACAGGGATTGATGATCATCAGCGGCATGGCCCGCGGCGTCGACACGGCCAGCCATCGCGGAGCGATCGCGGCCAAAGGCAAAACGGTCGCGGTGCTTGGCACCGGTGTGGACGTGATTTATCCCAAAGAAAATTCGCGCCTGTCCGAACAGATTCTGGCGTTGGGAGGCGCGCTGATTTCCGAATTCCGCATGGGAACATTCGCCGCGCCGCAGAACTTTCCCATTCGTAATCGCATTCTAAGCGGCATGTCGGTTGGCGTACTGGTGGTAGAGGCTGCCGAGTATTCGGGAACCCGCATCACGGCACGATGTGCGCTCGAACAAAACCGCGA
The DNA here is from genome assembly GCA_003131635.1 of Acidobacteriaceae bacterium. Lineage (GTDB taxonomy): Bacteria > Acidobacteriota > Terriglobia > Terriglobales > Acidobacteriaceae > Sulfotelmatobacter. The sequence goes on along the minus strand of PKVZ01000035.1, from coordinate 35,153 downwards.
CGTCTTCGCCGTACCCGGCAACGTTACCAACAAAAATTCCTGGGGCCCGAACACGCTGATCAAGCAGGGCGCGAAGCTGGTCGCCACCTGGGAAGATGTGTGGGAAGATCTGCCCGGGGAGGTCAAGCTTGCATTGACTCCGCCACCCTCGCCTGAATCCGGCGGCACATCTTCCGCATCTCTATTCCCGGACGAAGGGCTTCCTCCGCACGAGAAACGAATCCTAAACCTGCTGAAGGCAGATGAGTCCACGCACATCGATGAACTGGTGGAGCGCCTGGAAAACGAAATGTCTTCCTCGGAAATCTTCGCCGCCCTGTTCGAGCTGGAGCTGACCGGCAAAGTGAGGCAAATGCCGGGGAAGAATTTTGTAAAAAGCTTTTAGCTTTTAGCTTTTAGCTGTCAGCTATCAGCCATCAGCTTTCAGGTTGCTCGCGAGCGACGGAGGCGCGATGCAGAGTTTCAAGAATCTCAAGGTTTGGGAAAGGGCGCACGTTTTGACGCTCGACGTTTACCAATCGAGCAAGTCGTTTCCTCGAGAGGAAATCTACGGTTTAACCAGTCAGATGCGGAGAGCGTCGACATCTATTGGTGCAAACATTGCGGAAGGATCGTGTCGAAGAGGAGATGTTGATTTTGCGCGATTTCTCCAGATCGCCGCCGGTTCGACCAGCGAATTAGAGTATCACTTACTCCTTGCCCGTGATGTGAAGCTGCTCGAGGAGCCGGATTATGAACGCCTTTCCGGCCGAACCATCGAAGTGAAACGAATGCTGGCATCTTTGATGAAGACGCTGAGAGCTGAAAGCCGATAGCTGGCACCTTCTCACCGGTAACTTGTTGTCTTCATCCCATTCGTGCTAGCTTCGAAACAATTCTTACGAACTGAGGGTACATTGTTAAAAAGTTTAGTCATTGTCGAATCGCCGGCCAAGGCGAAGACCATCCAGAAATATCTGGGAAAGGGATTTACTGTCGAGGCCTCGCTCGGCCACGTGAAGGATCTGCCCAAGAGCACGCTCGGTGTGGACACAAGCAACGACTTCGAGACCGACTACGTCGTAATCCCCGGGAAAGAAAAAGTTCTGGCCAAGCTGAAGAAGCTGGCCGGTCCGATGGACGCGATCTATCTGGCGCCTGACCCGGACCGCGAAGGCGAGGCCATTGCGGCGCATTTGGCCTTTGAGTTGGACAGCAACGGCCATTCGAAAAAAAGTAAGAAGAAGAAAAAAGAAGCCACCGACGCCGTTCCCCGCATTCAACGCGTTACCTTCAATGAAATTACTAAACGTGCGGTGCAGGCGGCGTTCGAACATCCCCGCGCCATTGATCAAAACCTGGTAGATGCGCAGCAGGCGCGGCGCGTGCTTGACCGGCTGGTTGGCTATCAGGTTTCGCCGCTGCTTTGGGATAAAGTTCGCCGTGGTCTTTCCGCTGGACGGGTGCAGACCGTAGCCCTGCGCTTGATTGTGGAACGCGAACGCGAAATCAAAGCGTTCGAGAAGAAAGAATACTGGACGATCGATGCACATCTTGCAGCCAGCAAGCCTCCCGCATTCGACGCTCGCTTCTTAGGCAAGGGCGAAGAGAAGATTGAGGTCACGAACGGCGAGGATGCGGAAAAGATCCGGGTTGCCCTCGAGCAAGCCAACTGGCTCGTTCGCTCGGTCGATAAGAAAGAACGCCGCCGCAATGCCGCGCCTCCGTTTACCACCAGCAAGTTGCAGCAAGACTCTTCCCGCAAACTGCGCTTCAGCGTGAAGCGCACCATGATGATCGCGCAAAGGCTGTATGAAGGTGTGGAACTGGGCGAAGAAGGCCTGGTTGGTCTGATCACCTACATGCGTACCGACTCCACTCGCGTTGCTCCCGAAGCGATTCAGGAAGTTCGCGAATACGTTGGCAAGGAATACGGCCCGGCCTACCTGCCGGAAACTCCGAATACATATAAGGAGAAGAAGGAAGCACAAGCCGCGCACGAAGCCATCCGGCCCACCTCGGCGATGCGGCATCCCGACCAGGTAAAACAGTATCTGAAAGAAGATGAATTTAAGGTCTACAAGCTGATCTGGCAGCGCTTTGTGGCGTCGCAGATTATGCCCGCGGTCTTTGACCAGACTACGGTGGACATCGACGCGAAAGCGAAGAACGGCGATGTTTACTGGTTCCGCGTGACCGGGTCGGTGATGAAGTTTGACGGGTTCCTCCGGGTCTATGAGGAGTCGAAAGAAGGCAAGGACGAAGAAGACGAAGAGCTGAAGCACAAGCTGCCGGCACTGGAGGCTGGGCAGAAGCTCACGCTGAAGGAGTTGAAGCCGGAGCAGCACTTCACCGAGCCGCCGCCGCGNNTACTCGGCGATTCTCTCTACGATTCAAGAGCGCCAGTACGTGCAGAAGTTGGGCGGCAAGTTTACTCCGACCGAGATTGGATTGGTGGTCACCGATCTGCTGGTGGAGAATTTCCGCGACATTTTCGACGTGGCGTACACCGCAGGGCTGGAAGAAAAGCTCGACGAAATCGAAGAAGGCAAGGAGAAGTGGACCGATACGCTGACCGAGTTCTACAAGAAGTTTACGAAAGATCTCAAATATGCCGAAAAGCATATGGAGAACATCAAGCGGATGGAGAAGCCCACGGACGAGAAGTGCGAGAGTTGTGGCGCTCCGCTGGTGATCAAGTGGGGCAAGCACGGGTCGTTCTACGCGTGCAGCACCTACGACAAAGAAGATCCGAACACGTGCAAGTTCACGAAAGAAAACCCGATTAACCTGCCGGATCTGGATTCGGCCGACGTGCAGGAGACCACGCAGGAAGAATATTGCGAGAACTGCGGGCGGGTGATGGTGCTTAAGCGCGGACGCTTCGGACAGTTCATGGCCTGCACCGGCTATCCCGATTGCAAAACCACGCGGCGTCTGGACCAGGGCAAGAAAGTTCCAGACATCCCGCTCGATGAGCTGTGCCCGAAGTGCGGGCGTAATATGATGATCCGCCATGGGCGCTTTGGCGAGTTCACCGCGTGCAGCGGATATCCCGAATGCAAGTATGTGAAGCAGAATTTTATCGGCGTGAAGTGCCCGGAGTGCAAAGACGGCGAACTGGTGGAGAAGCGCGCGCGCAAGGGCAACACCTTCTACGGCTGCGGGAATTATCCAAACTGTAAATTTACTTCGGCGCACAAACCGATTCCGGAAAAGTGTCCGAGTTGCGGCAGCGAATTCCTGGTCGAGAAATATCTAAAGGCCGGAGCGGTGATCGCCTGTCCAAATAAGGAATGCGACTACGAACGTGCGGCTCCGGCCGCGGAGGCGGCCGCGACCACCGCGTAGTCCCCGGCAGCCGCGGTGGTATCTGTCTTTGGGATCTGTCTTTCGGATCTGTCTTTGGGATCTGTCTTTGGGATCAATGACCACGCATCTGCAACCAGCGATTGGACACCTACGAATCGGGGCGCGGCTAAGCAGTAGTGGTGCTAGCCTTGGCGGAGGGCAGCAGCTTCAGGATTTCCTGCACAGCGGTTATTAGTTTCTGCGATCCTTTGTCCAACTCGAGGGAAGACTTCTCGAGGAACGCGAAGGCGCCATCCTGTTTCAATCGGTCGGCGTTTTTCTGGGACATGCCGGTCATGACGACTACTGGGATGAGCTTGGTCAAAGGATCTTGTTTCAGAGCCTTCAGCACATCGGGGCCGCTCATTTTAGGCAAGAGCATATCCAGCAGGATGAGATCCGGCAACCTCTGGCGCGCCAGGAGCAAGGCTTCGTCGCCATCGACGGCGCTGCTCATTTCATAGCCGGCGCGTGCCAGCGCACGCTCCGTCGCTAATCTTAGAAACTTGCTGTCTTCGACGAGCAGAATCCTGATCATCCTGTCCTTAACTTCTATCATTCCGCTCATGGGTGCGCGTGTGAAACCTTCGAAATGAGTAATCGCACTCGCTAGGATGACCATCGGCAGAATTTAACAGGAAGCCAGCACGCCGGAGTTACCTTAGGGTTTTCTAAGAAAGCTGGTGGCCACACGCCCCTTACCCTGTGGCCGAATCAACCCACCAGCTGTGATTGAAACTGCCGATTGTTTTCCGGGAGCGCGCCCTTACCCGGGGCACTCCCGGCATCGATTCACCCGCTTCTTGGGGGAAGCGCTTGCAGGCTGAACCGCTCTCAGGGGGAGGGAATATAAATGCCGCGCTAAATATCTACTAATATAATCGACTTGGTATAAATGCAAGCTTTGTTTCTTATTTTTGGCGATTTAGCGCGACTACGGTCTTCTCTGTATTGTCTGGTTCCGCGGCTGAGCCTAGCCTCAGAGTCAAGTTATTGAGGGGGCATCAGACCCCCAAAGGGTGGTCATGGGTTAGCGTCAAGCGATTGACATTGGACCCTCACGATCACCCTTTCTCGTGCCCTGAAACCGCGATTCTGCAAAATTGGTTCGATAAATCTGGTCCGATAAATTTTGTTCGATTCTCAGTTGACCAAATATCCGCGCGCTGAATCGAACGATAAGCCGACTCTCCCTGCGAGGGTCCCCAAACTGCGCGAGTTGTCATGGACAGACCCGGCCTCAAGGAAATCAGCGATGAACTCGAACGGTTGATGCGGGAACAGGTGGAGAGTCTTCAAAGGCAGACTTTTCTGGGGATCAGCTCGGAGGAAATAAGCCGCGAAAGGGACCGTCTCAAGCGCATTCGAGAAGTCTCCGCCGAATTTCTTGAGGCCTTGAAGAAAGCTGGCCCCTAGGGGCGCTGTTTTGCTCGGTTGTCCCGTTTGGAGCATTGGTAGGCAGTAGGAAGGACGTAAAATATCTCTGTCTTGCGAGGAAACCGTGACAGAAAAACCCAGTGTGACGTTGCCGGGAATCGTGGAGAGAATCATCAAGCCTGCAGAACCCACCGAACCGGAGAAGGCACAGATCGCCATCGGAGGCGCGGATGATTTGTACCGGGAAATCCGGATAGAAAACTCTCTGACCGACGAGAATGGTGACGCGGTGCGCCTCAAGAAAGGTACCGAGGTCGAAGTTACCGTCCAAGCCGATCCGGAAGCCACCTCACCCGCTAACCTTGAGGAAAGATAAGGCTAAAAAAAGTTAGCCGACGCTTTTATAGTATGCTTCGCAGCGAATGGCGGAAGCGTTTCCCATACTTATCTCAGTCGCGGCTGAAGACGCGGGCAAGCGGCTGGATCAGTTTCTGACGCTGCGGCTTGAAACCGTGAGCCGGGCGCGGGTGCAGGAAATGATCGCCGGCGGCAAAGTGCTGGTAAATAATTCTCCCGCGAAGGCTTCGCTGAAGCTGCGCGGGGGTGAGCGGCTCAGCGTGCTGGGCGAGGCGCAACGGGCGCCGCTGAAGGCCATTGCCGAGGAGATCCCGCTCGATATTGTTTATGAAGATGATGACCTCGCCGTGATCGACAAGCCGGCGGGAATGATGGTTCATGCCGGGGCGGGGGCAACCGATGATGCGCGCAATCGTGGAACCCTGGTAAATGCCCTGCTGCATCATCTCGCGAGTTTGTCGGCGGTGGGCGGGGAGTTGCGTCCGGGCATTGTCCATCGTCTGGATAAAGAGACCAGCGGACTGATTGTGGTGGCAAAAAACGACGCCGCACATCGCAAGCTGAGCTCTCAGTTTGCGGCGCGGGAAGTGAAGAAGAAATATGTGGCGCTGGTGCATGGCTGGGTGAAAAAAGATTCGGGAACGCTCACGCAAAGCATCAGCCGGGATCCAGTGCGGCGAATGCGGATGACTACTCGTCTTGCGGACGGGCGGACGGCGGTGACGCATTATCGCGTGGTACGGCGTCTGGATACGCAGTTTGGAAAATTCACCTTGCTTGACGTGAAGATTGACACCGGACGGACGCACCAAATTCGCGTGCATGTGGCCGCAATGGGGCATCCGGTTGTGGGCGACACAATGTATGGTGCGCCCAGGCAGGCGCGGGGAAAATCGGCGGTGAGCGGGTTGGAGCGGAATTTCCTGCATGCGGCGGAGTTGGAGTTCCGGCATCCGCGCACCGGAGAAGCGATTGCGCAGAAGAGCGAACTGCCCCAGGAGTTACTGGAGTTTCTGAGGAAAGTGGAGGAGCGGATATAATGACAACCAAATGACGCGCGGCTTTACGAGTGACATCTTTTCAAGAAGCTCCATCCTGGAATGGGCGGCAGTTTTGCTGCTGGTCGTGGGAGCGCGTGAGTTCGGCGTGACGCAGGCTTCGGCTGCGGAACCGCGCCCATCTTCCTCTTCTTCCCTTCAATCGTCGACTCCATCGTCGCAGCCCGCAGCGGGTAGCAACGCAGATCCACAGAACTCGGGTGGACAGGATTCCAACGATTCAGGGGCGGAGAACGGAGATATCCCCAAAATCCGGGTGGGTACCAACGAAGTAAACGTGGTATTTACGGTGACCGACAAGCATGGCAAGCGGGTAACGGATCTGAAGCAAGCGGACTTTCATTTTGTGGATGACAACCGGCCGGTGGCGGATATTCGAAGTTTCCATGCGGAGACGAATTTGCCGCTGCAGGTGGGCCTGTTGATCGACGCCAGTGCCTCGGTGCGGGACCGCTTCAAGTTCGAACAGGAATCGGCCATTGAGTTTCTGAATCAAACCGTGCGCAAGCGTTATGACGAGGCCTTCGTTGTGGGATTCGATGTGACTCCGGAGGTGACTCAGGATTTCACTGACGACACGGAAAAGCTGGCGCACGGAGTCCGCGAGCTGCGGCCGGGGGGCGGGACGGCGATGTACGACGCGCTCTACTATGCGTGCCGCGACAAGCTGCTGAAGCAGCCCCAGAAGGGACCGGTGCGCCGCGCGATTATTCTGCTCAGCGATGGAGAAGACAACCAAAGCCATGTTACCCGCGAGGAAGCCATCGAAATGGCGCAGCGTGCCGATGCCATCATTTACACCATCAGCACCAACGTAAGCGGCACCAAGGGCGCGGGCGACAAAGTGCTCGAACGCATGGCCGATGCAACTGGAGGGCGTGCGTTTTTTCCCTTCCAGATTCGCGATGTGACGAACGCCTTTGCCGAGATTCAGGATGAGCTGCGCAGCCAGTATGACGTGTCTTATAAGCCGGCGGACTTCAAGTCCGACGGGCATTTCCGCACCATTGAAATTGTAGCCAACGACCGGAAGAACTTCCGGGTGCGAGCCCGGCGCGGATATTACGCGCCAGTGACACAGTGAAGAAGGCTTCTGGCTCCTAGCTTCTGGCTTCTAGCTTCAGTCGTTTCAAGGAAGTCAGGGCTTTCCTTTTTCGCAGGGACAAAATGAATGCCGGGATATTCTGGAACACCACTGGCGAAAAAATTGGGGATCAAGGCGGGGTTTCGCGTGCAGTTGGCGAACGCTCCGGCGGAGGTGCGTGCGGAATTGTCCGAGGCGTTGGCGGAGTGCAGTATTCTCGATCGAGGGCCAGCGCTCGACTTTGTAATGGTTTTCACTCAGTCGCGGGCGCAGTTGACCAGGGAATTCTCGCGCCTGGCGAAGCTGCTGGCTCCGGCAGGAATGCTATGGGTCAGTTGGCCGAAAAAGCGTTCTGGGGTTGCGGCCGACGTGGATGGAAATATTGTGCGCGAGATCGGACTACAGGCAGGCTTGGTGGATGTGAAGGTTTGCGCGGTGACGGAGGTGTGGTCGGGATTGAAATTTGTGCGGAGGGTGAAGGATCGAAAAAAATGATATCGAGCCGAAGTCGCCGGCAGTGGGGCCGGTTAGCCTGGCCGACGGCGACTTCCGCTCGAAACTTTAAGCCGTCCTGGTACCCATGACCAGGTGGGCCACAAACGAAATCACTGCAAACAAGAGCAGCAGGTGAATCAGTCCACTGGCTACGTGGAACATCAGAAAGCCACCAGCCCACAGAATGAGCAGCAGCAGAGCAATCACAAGAAAAGGACCAAATCGCATCTACGCCTCCTGGCATTAGCATTCTTTGGTTCAACCCAGCAGCAGAAGAACTCTTAATCGTTATACGTCGGCGCGCAGAATGGCAATATCGGCGAAAGGCTGTAAATTGATAAGGCAATCGTAGTATTTAGCTCTAAGAAAGCAGGCAGCCACCATGGTGCGAGTCGGATTAATCGGATTTGGCATGGCGGGACAGGCGTTTCACTCGCCCGTAATCCGCGGCGTCGCGGGAATGGAATTGGCGTGCATCCTGGAGCGCAGGGGAACGCGGGCGCAGGAAAAATATCCTGCAATCCGCGTGGCGCGGACTTTGGATGAATTGCTGGCGGATAAGCAGATTCAGCTGTGCGTGATCGCGACCCCGAACGATTCGCACTTCGATCTGGCAAAGGCGTGTTTGCTGGCGGGCCGGGATGTGGTGGTGGACAAGCCATTCGCGCCGACACTGGCGGAATCCACGGAACTGGTGCGCCTGGCGGCCGAGCGCGGACGATTGATCACCGTCTATCAAGACCGGCGCTGGGATGGCGATTTTGCAACGATCAAGAAGATCGCGCACTCGGGAGATTTAGGAACGATCGTCGAATACGAATGCCGATTTGACCGGTTCCGGCTGGAGCCGAAGCCGAATGCGTGGCGGGAAAAAGCGGATCAGCCGGCGGCCGGCGTGTTATTCGATCTGGGCCCGCATGTGATCGATCAGGCGTTGGTTTTGTTTGGCGAGCCGAAGTCGATTACGGCGTCGGCCTTTTGCCAGCGCGAGACTTCTAAGGTGGATGATTCCTTCGATGTTTGCCTGGAGTATCCCGGACTGCGCGCCGTGGGCCGGGCGCGCATCATTGCGTATGCGCCGGGGCCGCATTTTTTGATTCATGGGACCAAGGGATCGTTTGTGAAGTATGGAATGGATCCGCAGGAGGCGCGGCTGCGGGCAGATCAATATCCTCAAGGCACAGATTGGGGTCCGGATTGGGGTAAAGAAGCGGAAGAGTTGTGGGGCACACTAAGTCTGGTGGGCGAGCCGAGTCTAAAGGTGAAGACGGAGCGCGGCGACTATCGCGGCTTCTACGCCAACGTGCGGGACGCGATTGAGAAGAAAACACCGCTGGAGGTAACTCCGGAACAGGCGCTGCGCACGATGCGAGCGGTCATGCTGGCGCACAAGAGCAGCCGGGAACGCCGCACGGTTGAGTGGAGCGAGACAACCGAGTAATTCGGAGTGGCCTGCCAGGAGAGCTCAGTCGCTCAAAAAACGGTCTATGCCCTCTCGAACTGCTCCCACCAGTTCAGGCTCCGTCACTTTGGGGCCACCGCCCCCACGCCGGTAATCGATGCGATAACGGCTTTGCAGCTCTGCGAGGACCGCCTTTGCCAGCGCATCGCAATTGATGAGTGACTGGCAATGGGCACACTTCAACCTTGCTAAGGCTCGCTCTTGTTGAGGGTTGAGCTGAATTTCGGCCATAGCATTCCGCCTCAGATGTGACGATTCGTTCCGAGCAATTGTGCGCAAAAAGTATTGCAGCCGGGCGGGCATTAGGATGTGACGGCAATCACATGCGTCCGTGACGGTGGGGCCCCGCACCACAACCGTAAGGGCGCGGTTCACCCCAGCAACTTCAAAGACCGAAGATTCTCACGACGGCAAGACCATCCGGCTGCGCCGCGCACCACCAACCAGACGACCCGGCTGCAGCGAGAAGGCCGTCGTGCCGCGCATCGCTTTTTGCAGCGCGCTCTGGAACTTCTGCATTTCATCGTGCGTGCCCACCGTGATGCGGACGCAGGTGGGCATGATGGGCCAGATGCGGCCGATGAAAACATTTTGCGCGGCCATGGCATCGATCACTTCTTTGCCGGGACGTTTCGTTTCCAGCAGGAAGCAATTCGACTCAGAAGGAGTGTAAGAGTATCCATTACTGTTAAGCCACTCGAAGGTTTCTTGCCGCACGCTGGCGTTAATGCGCTTGCGTTCGGGAAGCAGGCTCGGGTCTTTTAAGCTCGCTGAAGCCGCGGCCACGGCGGTAATGGGCATGAAGTTCCAGCCGGAGCGTTCCGTGATTTTGTCGATCAGATCGGGGCGGGCAATGGCGAATCCGCAGCGCAGGCCGGCCATGCCATAGGTTTTCGAAAAAGTGCGCAGCACGACCACATCTTTTCCCGCCTTGACGAAGTCGAGCGTCGAAGGTGCATCGCAAAAATGGAGATAGGCCTCGTCGACCATCACGATGGATCCCTTGGGTGTGTTTTCGACAAGGTACTCGAGATCGGAGTGCGGCGTGAGCGTGCCCGTGGGATTGTTGGGATTGCAGATGTAGAACAACCCGGCATCCGGCGCGGCGGCGATCATCGCCTTCACGTCATGCGCGTAAGTTTTCGTAAGCGGAACTTTGACCACGCGGGCTTCCGTGGCCGCAGCCGCGAACATGCCGGCTTCGTAGCCGGGATCGGCAGTGACATAGCTTTTCTGCGGCGAAGTGAAGGCAACGACGGCAAAGCGAAGCGGGGGGCTGGAGCCAGGAAAGATGTGTGCGTAGTCCGGGTTGAGGCCTTCGAGTTGGGCAAAGTTGTTGACCAGGTCTTCGGTGAGATTGTCGAGGTAGCGCCCGCCGAGAGGAATGACGGCGGAAATGGCATCCCGCGCCGCTTGGCCGGGGCCGAGCGGATTCTCGTTCGAATCGATCATGACGGCGTCCTTGGAGAATGGGACCCTGCGGCGGGCCGCGGCCGCGAGCATGGGCTCAGTGACGACATGAAAAGCCGCAGCGGCGGCTGACAGTTGCAGAAAGGAACGGCGGGAAAAAGGCGAGACCTTTTCAGACGGCATGGCGAACCTCCGGTTCATCCAGCGTCACATAGCCTAAATGTTTTTCGTCCTAAACGGTAGAGGCAGCGAAGTTTTGCAGCGAAAGCAAGGGCAACATCCACCGGACTCGAATGTCGGCCCCACCTGCTACTGCGGCAGCGGTTCGCGCGCGGTCGCGTAGTAGCCGGCGCGGGTTTGAATCTTGTAACCCTGCTTATTCTTGATTTCCAATTTGCGGTACGTGCCGTCGAGCTTGGTATTGGTCGAGGTATAACCGATGTTGTACTGGCTGCGCAGTTCCGCGGAGATCTGGTCGAAGGCTTCCTTCAGTTTGTCGAACTTGTTGCCGACGTTGATCATGCGGCCGCCGGTTGCCTCGGTGAGCTTCTCCATTTCACTCACGCCAGAGTATCCCATCCCGAAACCTCCATAAAAGCCGCGATCGGCGCAGAGCAGGACGTAGACGATGGCATCGGCTTTCTGCGCCGCTTCGATGGCGTCTCTAATTTTCAGCTTGCTGCCTTCGTCCTCGCCATCGGTAAGCAGGATCATGGCCTTGCGTCCCACTTCCTTGGCCAGCATGTCATGGGCGGAAAGATAAACCGCGTCATAAAGCACCGTGCCGGGCGCGTTGTGAGTGGGAACCGGCCCTTGTCCGAGACCCGGTATGCCGCTGCCGCCACTGACGACACCGCTTTGGATTCTTACTTTGTTCAGCGCAGCTTGCAGCCGGTGAACATCGCGCGTGTAGTCCTGCACCAGCTCGGACTCCACGTTGAAGTCAATCACGAAGGCCTCGTCTTTGTCGGTCAGAACCTGGCGGAGGAATGCTCCGCCGACTTCTTTCTCCATATCGAGGACCCTCATCTGGCTGCCGGATGAATCGATGAGAATGCCCAGAGTTAGCGGAAGGTTCGATTCGGCGGTAAAGTATTTGATGGTTTGCGGCTTGGAGTCCTCGAAGACCTGGAAGTCATCTTTGGTCTGATTGGGAATGAGGGCGCCGTGCTTGTCTTTGACGTTAAAGAAGAGTCCGACTACATTAACGTTGACCTTCAGGGTTTCGTCGGACTGCTCGACAGGTTGCTGAGCGTCGCTGGGATTCGCAGGAGCAGAGGTCTGAGCCACAGCCGGCGAGGTGACCCCTGACAGCGCCGCCAGAAAAAAAAGAACGGCAGCGGCCAAGCTAGGCAAAAATCTTTGGTAAGCGGATAATCTGGGCATGAATGATTCTCTCTTNNCGTATGGCAGCGCCCGTATGGCTGGCCAGCCTTCTGTTTGTTGGTTCTCTTGGCGCTTACCTTGGCCCGTGCGCTTCCGGCTTGTCGGCACAGTCGTCCAGCAGCCAGGCCCAGCCCGCTCAGACTCAACCCGCTCAGGACGCCGATATTCCCGACGCACCCACGGTGCAGCCCTCTACCGCGGAGCCGGAACCGCCGCCCATCCCCAAGCCGGAGGAAAAGAAACCGGCGACCGTCGATAGAAATCCCTGGACGAACCAGCCCAATACCCCACCAGCTAATACGCCAGTTGATACCGGAGCCGCGCCCGGCGATGCGGCCTCGCCACCACCCCCCATGCCTCCGGTCAAGACCCTCCCTCCCGGAACTTCAGCAAAAAATTCGCCGGGGCAGGATCAGCTCTATACCCTCGTGGTGCATACCAATTTTGTGCAGCTTCCGGTCACGGTGAAGGATCGCGACGGCCGCCGGGTGGATGGCCTTCTGCCCACCGACTTCGTTGTGAAAGAAAACGGCATCGTGCAGAAGCTGAGCTATTTCACCCAGGATCCTTTCGCGCTATCAGTAGCGATCGTGCTCGACCTCGGAATGTCAGACTCAACCGTGCAGAAGGTCAACCAGACCTTCCCCGCGCTGGTAGGAGCATTCGCACCCTATGACGAGGTGGCGCTTTATACCTTCAGCAGCACGGTGAGTGAAGTCAGCGATTTTTCGGCGCCCACGCAAAAGCTCACCGCAATATTCAACCAGATCAAGACCGTACGCGGAGGCAATAACGGCCCCGCCGTGTTGAACGGTCCGCTGGCGCCGAACGGTCCAATCATTAATGGGATTCCGGTGGGGAGCCCCACCGAGCCCGTGTATACCCCTCCCAAACAATCCCGCGTTCTGAACGACGCCATCCTGCGAGCCGCGCTCGACCTGAGCAAACGCGAGCGTACCCGGCGCAAAATCATTCTGGTGATCAGCGACGGCCGGGAATACGGCAGCCAGGCCAGTTATCGCGATGTTCTGAAGTTATTGTTATCGAAAGAGATTCAAGTAAAGGCCGTGGCCGTGGGCAGCGCCGCGCTTCCCGTATACGACAAGGTCGAACGCCTGCACCTGCCGAAACAGGGCTATGACGACATTCTGCCCAGGTATGTGTCGGCCACCGGCGGCCTCCCGGTCTACCGAGAGCTTACCCTCAGTGCCATTGCAGATACCTACGCCCAGGCCATGAGCGATGCCCGCAACCAGTACACCCTGGGCTACACTCCAGCCCGGCCGAAAACCCCAACCACCTCCGCCTACCGCAATATCGAAGTCCTGGTCGAGCGGCCACATTTGAAGATCTATGCCAAGGATGGATATTATCCGGCTCCGGCGGCGCGATAGCAGTTGGCAAATAATCTTCCAGGAAGAGATCTACCCTGTATTCCCCCGTGTCCCCTGTGTTCAATGGTTTTCGCTCTTTTGAAATGCTCAGGCGATTCGCATCCTCTTGGATCTTTCCGACACCTCCCAGCCGGGGGTCACCTGAGTAACCTGCTTTCCATCCCGCGCCTGTGATATAAAAGCCCCGAGCCCCCAAAGGGATATTTTTGCGCGCGGCGGGGTGTGCAAATCCGCGCTTTTGAGGAAAGCCTTGAGTTTCATCAACTTCGCAGCCCGCGAGATCAATTGCAAGATCGTGTACTACGGCGCCGGTCTGGGCGGCAAAACCACGAACCTGCAGGTGATCTACCAGAAGACTGCGGAACAGCAGAAGGGCAAGATGATTTCGCTCGCCACCGAAACCGAGCGCACCCTGTTCTTCGATTTTCTGCCGCTCGATCTGGGATCGGTGCGCGGGTTCAAGACGCGAATCCATCTTTACACCGTGCCCGGCCAGGTTTTCTACGACGCCAGCCGCAAGCTGATTCTGCGCGGCGTGGATGGCATCGTCTTCGTCGCCGACTCCCAGGAACAGCGCATGGACGCCAACGTGGAAGCGCTCGACAACCTGATGTCGAACCTGAAAGAGCACGGCTACGACTTCAACAAAATTCCCTACGTGCTGCAACTTAACAAACGCGACCTGCCAAATATTTTATCCACCGAAGCTCTCAGCAAAGAACTGCGCAAGAAGAACGAAGCCGTGGTCGAGGCGGTAGCGTTCCAAGGCACGGGCGTGTTTGAAACCCTGAAGGAAATCGCCAAGCAGGTGCTTACGGAGTTGAAAGCGGGCGGATAAGGGAAGCAGTTCTCAGTTTTCCTCTCCAGTTTTCGGAAGCCGTCTCGGGGACGGGATCGGGAAAGGCACGGCTTCAGCCGTGCCGCTAGAAGCCAAAGACAAAGGGCTTTAGCCCCTGAGGGCGTGCTAGAGATTTACTCCATCGGCTGCCCCGCCGCCAGCACGCCTTTGCCCGTGCCCCAAGGATGAATCTCAGTCCTGAGCAGCCCAGCCTTAATAATCGGGTCCTCCTGCAACAACTTGGCGGTCTGCTCCCCGCCCACCCGAAAAATGCTGACTCCGAGCAACTCCCCCGGATCGCTGAACGGAAACGGACCAGCAATCGCAAGCTTTCCCTGATCCGTTATTTGTTTCACGTAAGCATGATGCTCTTTCATCACATCGCCAAGCTCTGGCACATTGGGATTCCACTTGTCGCCTCTCTTCAACAGAACCAGTGTGTACTGCTCAAATCCCGGCGGCTCCGCTGGATCATGAATCGCGCCCGGATCAACCAGCCACGGCCCATGCACCTCCGGAGACAGCCGGCCTGCCCTGACCGCCGGATCGCTATTGGCCCACTCCTGCGCCTGCGCCGCCGACTCCGCTTGAAACACGAAGATGCCGCGGAGCGCGGTGTCATCCAGGAACGGCCCGGCAATTACAAGCTTGTGCTCGGCAGCCATCTTATGGATATTCGCCATGTGCTCATCTTGAAGCTTTTCGCCCGCTTCTTTACTCAGCTGCGGAGCGTTGGCCGGACGATTCAACAGCACGAAGAAGTACTGCGAAGGTTTTACGTTCGATTGAGTCTCCGCCTGCGCGAACCCCAAGCCTGCAAGCGCCATCAGGCTGAACAGAAGTGCTCCGAAGAAAGAAGCTCTTCTCATATCCGGTGCCCGCCTGTTACGCTGGACGATTCTACTCTACCGGCCCACGCTGGAGTGACTCACTCGCAACTTTGATTGCGTCAGCTCCTTCACGTCCAGATCTCCGCTCTTGTCCTTGTCCAGGCGGTCGAACTCCGCTCCCATAAACTTCATGTACTCTTCTTTGGAGATCTTGCCGTTCTTGTCGGTATCCATGAGGAGCAGCAGTTGCTTGACCTCCTCCTCGCCCAGCGCCAATTTATCCTGCGGCTTCGGTGCGGCTGCCTTTGTTTGTCCGATCACAGTCCCTGACATGGCTGCTATCGCAAACCACATTGCGATGGCCGCAATCGCCAACCTGTTCGTTCTCCCCAACATATTCAACTCCTATCATTCTCTGCATCTCTCGTTCCCTTCTTTCAGTTCTCATTTCTCAGAAGAAAAAAATAATATCCCCCGCCGCCGTAAGCTGGCTCTTCTTCGTGCCGTTCTGATAGGCTGCGGCATCGTAGGAGCGCTCGTAACGAACCTCCGGCCGGAGTAGAACCGTCGTACCAATCCAATGTCCCCAGCCGAACAGATGCTCCGTGTAACGCGACTTGGTTCCCGTGCGCTGGCCGACGATGTCGTCGAAATATTCGTTCCGAATCGTGATGTAATTATGCGCCCCAAACTGGCGCTCGATATAGTTTGCGATCGCCCACTCCGGCGCATAGCAACTAAAAGCGGCCGCGTTACTGCAAAAAGCGCCATTGCTCCCCGTCTCCGGCTGAATGGGATCGACCGGAGGCAGGTTCGAACCCGGAGGAGGACTGTAGGCGACGTTGGGCACCTGCTTCATCCATTGGTACCAGGTCTCCGTATCCGTATGCCAATTCTTGTCGATCACGTGATACCAGGTCAGATAGTAGGCCTGCAGGTTGTTGTATCCGTACTGCCCGCTGTCTTTGCCCAGATTGGTCTCGTTGTCGCACAGGTAAAGTGTGTCCTTGGTGGTCCGCCACGAATACTGCACGCACCAATTCAGCGTGAGCCTCGCATCCGTCAGGTTCCAGGGCGCCGTCTCGCACCCCGGCGAGAGTCCAACCTGCGTAGTCCAATGCGAGTTCCACCGGGTGGTGGCGTTGATTCCGGTTTGGGTGTAGCAGTCAAACGTATAAAGCAACGAATGGCTGTACGTATAGTTATTCGGCGCCAGCTGCGCCTCAATATCGGGCAGAGAAATGTAGCGACCGATGCGAAGGTCCGTGCCCTCGCCGAGATGCGGGAAATACATATCCAGATACATCATCACCGGATCGAAGCCATACTCTTTCCCCGGAGGATGCCCCAGCAATTGCTGGCTGAAATACCCCTTTGCCGTGGTGAAACGGTAATCCAGTCCCCACAGTCCGGAAAGACGGAATCCCCAGTCAAAATGGTCAGTCTGCACCGTATCCGGCTCGCGTTCAATGTAGAGCACTTCCTGATCGGGTTCGATCGCGTTCGGCACCTCGTCGTAGGCCGTGGGAAAGTTGTCATACTTCCCTGCCGATGGATTTATCCCACCCTTCGACGTGCTGTAATTCCCGCCGACATTCAGCCAGCCGTAAATCTGTATCTTGCTCTTCTTCCAGAAGTCACCGTGCGGCCCCGTCCACAGCGCGGTCATCAAAGGCCCGGCTTGCGTCCAGGGCTGTCCAATCGACACCGTGCCGCCAATCGGCCACGTGGAAAAAGGAAATGGCGGCCCACTCACCGGCGCTGGATCTCCGCGGAACGCCGGCGCAGGCGCGGCTGCCGCCGCAACCGCTGCCAGCGGCTTCCAGTCATCGCCGTAGGTCTTGAAAAGTCTCCTGAAAAAGCTGCCCTGATCCGGTCGCGTGTTAAGCCCCGAGCCCGCGGCATTAGCGGCAGGCGCGTTGCTCGGAGATTCTTCCGAAACCGATTGTCCGCAAGCCGCCGAACTGAAAAGCGCAACCGAGCACAGGATTGTGAGGGAACAAAAAGTCTTGGCGGAGATCAAAGTGACTTGTCCTTCCTCATAGCTTCGCAACCATCCACCGAAAAAGACTAGCTGGCTCGGCATAAGGAAGCCGTAAAGTTTTCCGGAGAAATTCCTATGGCTTCCACAATTTTTTTCGCTTGCAGAATGTTTCCTGAATCCGGCGCTGCCTCAGTAGCTCCTAATTTGCCTTTTTTCACCACAGAGGCACAGCGTCACGGAGAAAACCTCGAACCCGTAAGAACCAGAAGGGGATGGGTTTGCCATGCAGTTGGGTTTCTCTGTGTCTCTGTGACTCTGTGGTGAAAAAACTAAATCAGGACACCACCGCTGCCTTGCAGCACAGACGCGTTCGCGGAAATTCGTCTAGAATGGCCGCTGCAGCCGCTCGCACATTGATGCGAGCCATCGCTGAAAGAGACCATCATAATCATGCGCAGATTCACTTCGTTCCTGGTACTGGCATTTTCTTCGTTTCTTTTTTCGCAACTCTCGTTCTCACTGCAAGCGTCTTTGCACGGCATCGACGTCACCGATCTCGACCGCAAGGCCGATCCCTGCAACGATTTTTACGAATTCGCCAACGGCACCTGGCGGGCCAACAATCCGATTCCGGCATCGATGACGCACTGGAGCAAGCGCTGGGCCGCAGGCGAGTCATCCAAAGACAAACTGAAAGAAATTCTCGAGACCGCCGCCAGAGATACGGATAAAGATAAAAATGCTCCCCCAGGCAGCACCGAGCAGATCATCGGCGACTACTACGGCGCCTGCATGGACGAGTCGCGCGTGAACGCCCGCGGCATGGATCC
>PKVZ01000035.1:8046-17282 GCA_003131635.1 Acidobacteriaceae bacterium | reverse complement strand
ACGCTTCAAGGAAGCCCGCGAAAAATACGTCGTCCACGTTGCCGCCATGTTCAAGCTCGCCGGATGGGACGAGAAAACTTCCGCCGCCGCCGCGCAGACCATCATGAGCATGGAAACGAAACTGGCCGAGGCTTCGCTCGACAATGTAGCCCTGCGCGATCCTGTAGCTACCGACCACAACACTACCTTCGCGCAGTTGCAGGCGATGGCGCCGCATATCGACTGGGTGGAATATTTCAAACACAAACAGATTCCGCAAGACGTCGACATGAACGTCGATCAGCCGAAATTCATGCAGGAACTCGACCGCCAGATGCACGAAGATTCGCTGGCCGACTGGAAAGTCTATTTGAAGTGGCATCTGCTGAACTCAACCGCCAGTTCCCTTTCGGCGCCATTCGTGGAGGAAGATTTCGCATTCAACGGAAAATACCTGAGCGGCACTACCGAGATGAAGCCGCGCTGGAAGCGCTGCGTGGAGTCCACCGATCAACTCCTTGGCGAAGCTCTCGGCCAAAAGTATGTGGAAAAATATTTTCCGCCGGAAGCCAAGGCGCGCATGCAGGAGATGGTGCGGAATCTGCTGGCGGCGATGCGCGACGACATCCTCAGCCGTCCCTGGATGAGCGACGACACCAAAGAAAAAGCCATGGCGAAGATTGCCACGTTCAATCCCAAGATCGGTTATCCGGACAAGTGGAAGGACTACAGCCACGTGGAAATCCGCCGTGACGCCTTCTTTGAGGACACGATTGCGGGAAGAAAATTCGTAGAACAAGACGATCGCCTGACCATTGGCAAGCCCGTGGATCGCGGCCGCTGGGGCATGACGCCGCCTACTTCCGATGCGTATTACAATCCGCTGCTGAATGAGATCGTCTTCCCGGCGGGGATCTTGCAGCCTCCCGCATTCGATATGAAAGCTGTCGACGCGGTGAACTACGGCGCCATCGGCGTGGTCATCGGCCACGAGATTTCGCACGGCTTCGACGATCAAGGCGCGCAGTTCGATTATCTGGGCCGCCTGCGTAATTGGTGGACGGACGCGGATCTGAAGCAGTTCCAGACGCGCGCCGCTTGCGTAGCCAATCAGTTTGACAACTACTTCATCGAGCCCGGTGTGCATCACAACGGCAAACTGGTTCTGGGCGAAAGCATCGGCGACCTGGGCGGCGCCAAGGTCGCGTTTCTCGCCTACGAGAAATCGCTGGCCAACCAGCCGCGTCCCTCCGACCTCGATGGCTTCACTCCGGAGCAACAGTTTTACATCGCGTGGGGACAATTTCGCGGCGACGAAATCCGCATCGAAGCGCAGCGCCTCATGCTGCAAACCGATCCGCACCCCATCGGGAAATATCGCGTCATCGGTCCGCTCTCGAACCTGCCGGATTTCCAAAAAGTCTGGAGTTGTAAAGCAGATGCGGCCATGGTGCGGCCGGAAGGAAAGAGATGTGACGTGTGGTGAGGCTTAGACCATGAACGATTCGCGCTCTAGCGCCGCAGACGAAAAACCCGACTGGAAGCACAACGGCCTGCGCATCATTCGCGGCGGCGAACTGGATTCCAACACGCCGCAAACCCCCGGTATGACCCGCGCCGAAGCCATCTCCCACGCCAAAGTCGGCGCGCAAAAGCTCTGGGCTGGAACGGTCGTAGTGCATCCCAACGCCAAGACCGGCCCTCATCATCATGGCGAACTTGAAACCGTCATCTACGTGGTCCGCGGCCGCGCCCGCTTTCGCTGGGGAAATCATTTGGAGTTTGTCGATGAAGCCGGCCCCGGCGATTTCGTCTACGTCCCTCCCTACGTTCCTCATCAAGAGCTGAACGCTCGCAAAGACGAGCCGGTGGAGGCCGTGATCGTGCGCAGCGGCCAGGAGCCCATCGTCGTCAATTTAGATATTCCAAGTCCGGAGGACGCTCCCGACACTCCACAGGCCGACCCGTTTCACTCTGCGCCGGGAAAGCGCTGAGCCTGGCAGGCTCGGCAATCCTCAGCTGGCGCAAACCCGCGCCTGTCTTAGATCGAAAGTAACTCATTAACCCCACTGGAGAAGAACCAGGAACCTGCCGAAGGTGACTGTAGCGGCGTGTGCCCAGGCTCCAACCCCGAGGCCCGCGCATCGCCATCGGGAGGCTCCATGAGTGTCGCCGGAACCGTTTGGGTCGCACCTTCGCCTTGCCTCCCACTGCCTCCAGCGCCCCGGCGCATGTCCAGTTCGTGGGTGGTGATATTTCTTCTATTCGCTCTGCCCGCAGCTGCCCAGGAACCAACCAAGGATTTCGGAGAAGCCAGCCTCGAAGAGCTGGCAAACATCCAGGTTTACAGCGCGTCGAAGCACATGCAGAGCGCTAGCGACGCACCCTCATCAGTCACGGTCATCACGGCAGATGATATCCAAAAGTATGGCTTCCGCTCGCTGGCCGACATCCTGGAGAGTGTCCGTGGTTTTTACATCACCTACGACCGCGATTACAGCTTTGTTGGCGTGCGCGGCTTCGGTCGTCTGGGAGACTGGAACCCCCGCATCCTGCTGTTGATCGACGGCCACCGCATCAACAACAACGTTGACGGTCAGGCCATGATAGGCTCGGAGTTCCTGGTGGATGTCGACCTGATCGAGCGCGTGGAAATCATCCGCGGACCTAGTTCTTCGCTCTACGGCACCAATGCCTTCTTTGCCGTAATCAATGTAATCACCCGCAAATCTCCGCAACTGAAAGGCGTGGAACTCTCCTTCGCCCCGGCCAGCTTCGGCACCTTCCAGGGGCGGGCCAGTTATGCCGGCCAGTACAAAGGGGTCGACATGTTGCTCTCCGGCACGTTCTACAACAGCCAGGGACCGACTCTGTTTTATCCCCAGTTCGACAGCCCAGCCACCAATTACGGGATTACCCGAAACACGGACTACGAAAGCTTTCAACACATTCTGGCCACGATCAGCTTTCACGGATTCACATTGCAAGGACTATTCAGCGCGCGCGATAAGGGAGTTCCGACCGCATACTTCGGTGCCGTATTCAACGATCCGCGCACCGCCAACTTCGACGATCACCAATATTTCGATCTCAGCTATCAGCATTCGGTTGGCGAGAAGTGGGGATTAGCGGCCCGGACATCCTATGACCAGGCCCGCCTGCAATCGCCGCTGGTTTACCCTTCCGGACTGCCCGACGGGTCGACCAGCGTGGAACCGTACTCATTCCGAGGAAACTGGTGGGACAGCGAAGTGAAATTGAGTCGAACCTTGCTGAAGAAACACCGAATCACCTTCGGCACTGAGATCATGGATAACTTGCGCCAAGACCAGGGGGAGTACTTCCCCATCGGCAACATCTTTATTGCTGACCCCGAAAGCTCTGTGATCTGGGCCCTCTATGGGCAGGATGAGTTCGCCATCACCCAAAAACTGACTCTGAGCGCGGGGCTTCGCTACGATCATTACTCCAATTTTGGTGGGACCGCCAATCCGCGGCTGGGGCTGATCTACCATGTTTTCCACCCAACCACCTTGAAACTGCTGTACGGCACGGCTTTCCGCGCCCCCATGCCCTTGGAAATCACGCCTGACTTGGGGGCCTTCTACAACAACAACCTTCAGCTTCGGCCGGAGAAAATCCGAAGCCTCGAAGGGGTAGTGGAGCAGGGGCTTGGACAACATTTCACGCTCTCCAGCAGCGTTTTCCGCAACTCGATTGACAATCTGATCTCGCCCGAGACTCAGAGCGATGGTCAGACGGTATATGAAAACTCCGACAAGGCGGATGCCACCGGCGTTGAAGTTGAGTTGGACGGCCGCTGGGCCGGCGGTCTGCAAGGCAGGGTAAGCTACAGTTACGTAGACGCGGAGCAGCCGCAAACCCAACAGATTCTCAGCAACTCTCCTCAGCACCTGGGCAAGTTGGACGTGAGTGTTCCTGTGGTGCAGCAGCGCCTATTCGCCAGCGTGGACGCCCAGTACACCAGCTCGGTCCAAACCTTGGCCGGAAACACTATCAGTGGCTTTTCCGTTCTCAATTTCACCTTGCTGGGACACACGCTGGGGAAGCACCTCGATCTATCCGCCAGCGTTTACAACGTCTTCAACAAGACGTATTTCAACCCCGGCCAGCCCGAGGACCCAGAAGATTCCATTCAACAGGACGGAAGAACTTTCCGGATCAAACTCACAGGCAGGTTTTGAAGCTCAGCATGCAATTCTCGGGCAAAGACGAATCGAAGCCGTCGCAGCCGCGGCTCCGGGCCACTCTGAGGATTGGCCTCTCCCTTCTGGCGCTCCAACTTGTGGCGCTTCAGCTTCCGGCCCTGGGGCAGCAACAGAATGCGTCGGAAGACCAGGTCAAAGCGGCATACCTCTTCAATTTCGCAAAGCTGGCGGAGTGGCCGCGCCAGGTCTTGCCTGATGGGCCTTCCCCTGTGGTGATCGGAGTAAGCGGCGCGGATGAGGAGTTTCTTAACGTCTTGAAGACCATTGTCGCCGGAAAAGTCATCGGCGCCCATCGATTAGTGGTCAAACCGGTAAGCTCTGCAGAGGAGATGAAATCGTGCCAAATCGTTTTCTTTCGCGCGTCCGAAAGAAAACATGCCCAGGCTGCCATAGAGAGCCTGGCAGAGGCGGCCGTGCTTTTCGTGGGTGAGGACGAGGGCTTTCTGCGGCAGGGCGGCATGATCAATCTTGTCAGGGACCATGGAAGCATCCGTTTCGAAGTCAATTCCGACGCGCTGGACCGTTCGCAAATACATTTCAGCTCGAAAATTCTGGCGCTGGCCAAGGCTGGCAACGAGCCTTCCCACACGATGGCACAAAACCCGCCGTCACCCGCGGAAGGCCCGCGGCGGCTGGAGCGCAGTACTCCCCCGGACTATCCCGAACTCGCGGGACGCATGAAGCTCACCGGCACCGCCCAAGTGCAGGCGCTGGTCAAGCCCGATGGAACGGTCAAGGAAGTGACCATAGTCGGCGGCCACCCTCTGCTCGCAGATGCTCTGGCGCAAGCCGTCAAGCACTGGAAGTATCAGCCCGCATCCAAGGAAACCGTGGAACTCGTAAAGTTCAGTTTCGGCCCGTAGTGAATCCCCGGAGCATCGCCGCAATAAAAAAGTCGCCGGAGCTTCGCAGAGTGGTTTCGATTCCCGACAGGTGGCCCATTCAAGCCTGCCTTTGGCACGGGGACTTCATGCCATTCTCCTCATTCAAAAAGTCAAAGCCCCGAGGATCGCTCGGGGCTTCGAGATACTAGACGACGTTCGCCAAACACCTACAATGATAAATCCGCAAGGCGACTGTCAACAAATTTTGGCGTCAAGTAACCCGGGGAGTGGGCCAACAAAAAAGGCGCCGGATTCCATCCGGCGCCGAGGGTTTCTCGCGAGATGCGGTCAAGCGAGAAGTTGAAATCCGAACAAACTTATTTGCTCTCCGCGATGGGGCTTGCTCCCAAGTCGCCGCGGCGGCCGTTGACGGCCGTGCGCGCCGCGCGAGCGGCAGGCATATTAGCGGCTGCAGCTCCGTAGCGCTCCAGCAAAATGGGCGCCATGGTGTTTTCCGCTTCTTTGACGAAGATCATCTGCGTATCCGAAGCCATATCGACGCGCACGAAGTCTCCCAGCTTGACCTGGCTGGTAGCAACCAGATTGGCCAGCGGGAACACCAAATGCCGCTCGATCGCCCGCTTCAAATGGCGCGCGCCGTAACGTGGATCCGTACCTTCCTTCAGCAGGAACTCCTTCACTCCCGCCGTGCAATTGAAAACAAATTGATTCGCGCCTGCAGCCATCAGCACGCGCTGCTGCACCATGCCAAGCTCGATCTCAAGAATCTGCGCCAAATGCTCGTCGCGCAGCGTCTTGAACACCACAGTCTTATCGATCCGGTTCATGAACTCCGGCGTAAACTTTCGCCGCGCCGCTTCCACCGCCGTGCGCTGAATCTTGTCGTCGAAGCTGTTGTCGACTTCCACCGCCTTGGGTGCGAATCCAAAACCACCGTCGACCAGGTTCGTCATCTCGCTGGCGCCCAGGTTCGAGGTCAGGATGATGATGCATTGCGAAAGATCGACGCGGCGATTATCGCCCAGCGTAAGCGTCGCCTTGTCCAGAATGCCGAGCAAAAGTTGCCAGAGCGAGTCTGAAGCTTTCTCGATTTCGTCAAACAACAAAATCGAAAGCTTCAGCTTTTCCGTGAACCACTGGTTCAGCGCTTCCTGCGTGAGCAGTGGATGAGTCTCGCGATGCCCCAAATATCCCGGAGGCGAACCGATCAGCTTCGCAATCTCGTGCGAATGCTGAAACTCGGCGCAATCGATCTTGATGCAGGCGTGCGAATCTCCAAACAAGGCCTCGGCCATGGCTTCCACCACACGAGTCTTGCCCGAGCCCGTCGGCCCCAGAAAAAGGAGGTTGCCCACCGGACGCCCTGGCGCGTTCAGCCCCGCCAGAAACATCTGATAAATTTCGGCGACTTTTTCCACCGCCTGGTCCTGGCCCACAATCTTGCGGCGCAGGGCGGATTCAAACTCTCCAGCATCGTTGCTGCGGCGGGTCGGATCGAGCACTGTTGCGAGGTTCGTTCTCATAATGATTGTCCGGCTTGCACCGGGCGTTCGTCCCTTTTCCAGGCCGTATCTTCGGCCTTTTGCCTGCGTTTCCAGGGATTCTCCGGGCCTTCTTCGCGACTCCCCACTTTCCTGAGATGACAAATTCTGTCACTCGGAATCAGCCGCCCACCCGGCCCGATACCGCGTCCCCGGTGCTTACGATTAAGCAAGCCGCTGGCCACGCTCAGCCGCTGGATTGTGCAAGCAAAAACCCTCTATCGGCAGGAGTTACGTCCCTAGCCACGAGATTAGAACAGAGCCGGCTGCAAAGTTAAAGAGTCCTGAGAGAAATAATTTGCGCATAAGGGAAGGGACTATCCCGCTCAGAGCCTGCTCGCCACGCAAACGACAACTTCCCTTACCCTGTGTACCCCTGCGCCCCTGTGTTCTAAGATTCGAGTTCCCATGACACTCCCACAAGGGGGAGATGACCAGTGGTAACTAGTATCGGCGTGGCCCGCGCATTAGCATCGCGATCAGGCCGTTCTTGGAGGATTCCTTGCGCCGCTCATCGATTCTCGTCATCTCCGCTGTCTCGTGCATTCTCTTTGGCATAGCCGCTGTGCGGCTGAACTCGCGCTTCTCTTTACTTCAGGCTCAGGCCGCCCAGCCGCAGACCGCACCGCCTAACTCGACGGTTGCTGCTGCCGCCCCGCAAGCCGCACACCTCAAGCCGGTCAGCGCCACGCTTTCCACAACCCCCAGGCCCGCCGACATTCCTGCGCCAAACATTTCATCTCTCCCTAGAACGCTGCTCTACACCGCGAAGCGCGGGGATACCATCCCTGCCCTCGCCCACCAGTATTTAAAGACCACTTCTTTTCTCACGTCGTCCGAGCTGGCCGACGCCATCCGTCAGACCAACGGCAATCGCTCCGGCAACATATTAAAAACCGGCGAGCCGATCGCTATCCCCGGAATCCTTCCCGCGCCCATCGTCGAACACACCGTTCCCGTCGCCAAAGATTTTGAAGTTCGCGCCATCTACCTCACCGGCGTCATGGCCGCGAGCGACCACGGACTCCGCATCATCCGCCATTGGCGAGAAGTTGGCGGCAATGCCGTCGTCTTCGATATCAAAGATTCCGACGGCAGCGTCAACATTCCCTTCGAGCACCCCCTGCTCGGCAAGCATCAGGTCTATATTCACGACCTGCCGAAGTTCGTGCACTTCCTGCACTCCGAAAACATGCACGCCATCGCCCGCATCGCCATCTTCCGCGACGAGCGCATGGTAGTTGAACATCCTGAACTGGCGGTGCAGTCGAAGAAAACCAGACAGCCGTGGCGCGAAAACGGCAAGCTGGTCTGGACCGACTCGTCGAACCCCAAAGTTCAGGATTACAACATCGCTCTCGCCAAGTTCGTCGCACAATCCGGCGCCGATGAAATTCAGTTCGACTACGTCCGCTTCCCCGCCGAAGGCGATCAAAAAGATGCCAGCTTCGTCTACCAGACCGAGCAAGACCCATGTGGCGACGGCCGCCTCGGCCGTCCCGCCGATGCGAAGCAAGGCGGAACCACCACCGCCGCCAGTCCGTGTAAAGCTCTACAGCGCTCCGATGTAATCGTCGCGTTCCTCAAGAAGGCCTACGCCGAACTGCATCCCACCGGCGTCCTGCTCTCGCTCGACGTCTTCGGCGTAATGGCCTGGCAGCGCCCCGTCGATCTCTCCCATACCGGACAGGACATCGTCGGCATGGCGCAATACTGCGACGTGCTCTCGCCCATGATCTATCCCTCGCACTTCTTCGGCATGGACAACATCGAGCACCCCGGCGACGCCCCCGAGCACTTCATCGGCGAATCCATGCAGCGCTTCGAGTTGATCACCAAAGGCAGCGGCGTAGTCATCCGCCCCTGGCTGCAAGCCTTCCGCTGGCGCACCAAAACGTATTCGCCCGAGTACATCAAAGTGCAGGTTGCCACCGCCAAAGAAAAAGGCGGCATCGGATTCTTATTCTGGAACGCCGCCAACGACTACTCGAAGCCCTACGCCGCCATGCCCGAGATGAAGGCCGCCAAGGAAAAGTATTTTCGTGGGGATGAATTGCCGGGAACAACGGTGAAGGCGAGCCTGACGCCTGCAGTCGTTCCCGCAGCAGCGGAGACCGGAAGTCATTAGAGATCTTTGTCATTCCGAACCGGGCGCAAGCCCGGTGAGGAATCTGTTGTCCTCGACACCTTCATCACGGCCGGCTCGCCCCACCCCTCCGCCAAATCCTCCCAAGTCGGATTTCTCTCCTCAATCAAGGCCACCTTCTTCTCCCTCCGCCACCCCTTAATCTCCGTCTCGCGCGCGATCGCATCGCCCACATTTCGAAACGACGCAGAGTAGACCAGCCGATACACTTGGTACCTGCGCGTGAACTTCCCGCCCTCGCCTGCGCGATGCCGAAGTACCCGCGCCATAAGAAATCCCGTCACGCCGACGTACACCACGCGGCTCTTACTCGCCATGATGTAAACGTAATAGCTACGCTCACGCGCCATTGCCACTCCAAAGGACAGCAGATTCCTCCGGGCAAACCCCGCCCGTTCGGAATGACAAAACTCTAAAGGGGCACGCCGATGAAACGCAGCGTCGTTCGTCACACCCGCCTCTGTGCAAAATTCCCTGTCATTCCGACGCGCGAGCG
>PKVZ01000035.1:0-8035 GCA_003131635.1 Acidobacteriaceae bacterium | reverse complement strand
GGAGGAATCTGCTGTCCCAGCCTCAGGCAACGACCCCATCCCCACTCCGTGCGACCTCGCCGCCTGAGCGCCCCTCACGTCTTGTCATTCCGACGCCTGAGCGAAGCGAAGCAGGAGGAATCTGCTGTCCCAGCCCACAGGCAACGACCCCATCCCCACTCCGTGCCACCTCGCCACCACGAAAGTGCTTTGCATCTCCTCCCCCACAAGAGTAAAAAGGAACCCGACTGTGAGGGGGCAATGTTCGACACGACTCCAGACGATTCCGCTCAAAGCCCGACCCCAAGAATCAACCAGGGGGTTCTAGGTGCCACCCTCTTTAGGTCTGCTTTGCGGAGGCTACACGCGCAGAATGCTGCTGACCGTACAATTCCAGCCATCATGTCAATGATCCAGCCGACGCGATTTATTTTATAGGAGGATCGCATGGCCGCCGCCGTTGCGCCACCGCCCGCCACGCCTGAGTTCCTTTGGAGGCAGTACCAACTTCACGTAGACTGTACAAGCACTACCTCGAACTGGTCCTGAAGTTCAACGTTTTTTATTACGCAGTGACGGGTGCATCCTATCGTTCTACTTCTCGAACACTGCGAACCTGGGGGTACCGCGTCACCTCCTCCTCGTGTTTCCTATCATAATCAGTCTAGGATTCGGATCATTTTTTATCTATGCAGCTTCCCTAGTGAGGGTGTCCCGTGCCGACATAATCGCACTGGGTCAGGCTCTGGGATCTCTGACTTTTCCGGAGATACGGGTGCTGGCGGTTCTCCTCACAATAAGCGGCGGCACGTTCATCTTTGTAGCTTTGTGCATAAGCGCGCTTTTCTGTAGTGCGATACACGCGACCTAAGCGGCGTCGGACGCAACGCCCGGGTGCCCATTTCTAAGATCCTTGCGAAAGGACTGGATTTTTGCAGAACCCCTCAGTGTCGTAAATTGGCCTCACATGTCTCCGGATTCAAAGACCGGCCAACGGCCGACCACTCCTCCCACATCGTTCTTTTCCACACCCCTCCTGTGACATCCAACCTTGCACCCCTCCCCTAAACTATTAGTAGTATGCTTCCCCACCCAACAAGCCTCCAGCAATACCTCTCCACCCTCTCTCCCGCCGAACTCGCCATCGCTAAGTCCCACTTCTCAATATTTTCCTCGCAAACCCTTGGCTATCAAGATTTTACGCAGGTTGTCTTCAGATCATCGACTCCAACCCAAACCAAATCAGTAGTTTACAAACTCGATCTGAAATTTTTTCTAATCTGGATTCGAAAGGTTCAAACTCCATGTCACTCAACAACAGCATCCGCCTCTGCACCCACATCAAGGTCAACGAGTCCCTTGCGGATCGCCCGCCCTCCGCGGCGAAGTTTTCTGCTACTTCCATCAGCGCATGATCCGCGGCGTGCGTACTCCCGCCAAGTCGCGCCTTCACCCCATCGCCCTCATCGAAAACGAGGAAGGCATCCAGGCCTCTCTCATGGAAGTCATCAATGCCCTGGTTCGCAACACTATCGATTTCCGCCGTGCCCAACTTATCCTGCGCGCGCCCTTCACATCGCCGTGAAAAATTCTCCCCGCGTCCATTTCAATCTTCGCAAGAGCGAGATGATTAACGAAGTTCCCAACTATCCCGCCGCCCCCGCCACAGCGACGCCCGCCGCTCCAGCACTCGCCCAGGCCGGCGCGCTCGCGCGCATCCCGCGCCCCAGGCCAGTCAGCATCACTCGTCCCCGGCCACCCATTGTCGCCGCATCGCCTGATCCCACTCGCCCCAAGCCGCCCGCCGCGGTCAAGCCCGCGCCCGCCGCCCGCAACGCCGTCCGCAACGCCGCTCGTCGCCGCTCGGGATGAAACCTTCCCTTGCGTTCTTCCCATAGTCATAATATTATGACCATATTATGAAACAGATTCCCGCTGGCGAGTTCAAGGCGCAGTGCCTGGCCATCATGGATCGAGTCATGCAAAGCGGCGAACCCGTCGTCATCACCAAGCACGGCAAACCCGTGGTCAAACTCGTCCCCGCTGAAAAGCAAGCCGACGAGATCTTCGGCTACATGGCCGGCAAGGTGAAGATCGTCGGCGACATCGTAGGCCCAATCACTCCGCTCGAAGATTGGGAGACCAAATGAGGCAAATCCAGTGATCTTGCTCGACACCCACGCCTTGCTCTGGATGGCGAGCGATCCCAAGCGCCTCTCGAAGCGCGCCCACGAAGCTATCCTCATAGCGCGGCAAGGGACCGGCATCGCAGTCGCCACCATCACCCTGTGGGAGATCGCCTGGCTGGCCCACCACCAGCGCATCGTAGTCATGGGCAGCGTCGAGTCGTTCGTGCGTGAGACCGTGGCGCGCGTCATTCTCAGGCCCGCGACGCCGGAGATCGCGGCCCTCGCCGTACGCCTGCCCGACCCGTTTCCCAAAGACCCGTCAGATCGCTTGATCGCATCCACAGCCATGGTCGAGGGCATGCCCCTGGTCACGGCCGACACGCGCATCCGCCAGTCAAAGGTCGTCGAGACCGTGTGGTGAGCTTGGAAAACTCTCAATGGCCGTTGCCTCGGATTGCGACTGCCTCGGCTATAATGTTCTGTAACGCTGGTTGGGTTTTCGCGCCTCGCTCCGCTGCAAGTGCCCGGGAGGAAAGATTCAGCCCCCGTTATAGGAACTTCATAAACCTCCAGCTGAAGGAGTCCGCATGGCGATCGAGAAGTCGGAAAATATCTGGCACAACGGCAAGCTCATCCCCTGGGATGAAGCCACGATTCACGTGATGTCGCACGTGGTCCACTACGGCTCCTCGGTGTTTGAGGGGATCCGCTGCTACGCGCCGCCTTCGGGGCCGGCCA
The DNA here is from genome assembly GCA_003131635.1 of Acidobacteriaceae bacterium. Classification (GTDB taxonomy): domain Bacteria; phylum Acidobacteriota; class Terriglobia; order Terriglobales; family Acidobacteriaceae; genus Sulfotelmatobacter. The sequence goes on along the minus strand of PKVZ01000035.1, from coordinate 5,189 downwards.
TCTTCCGCGCCAACGAGCACATTGAGCGCCTGCTGAATTCCGCCAAGGTCTACCGCATCGATGTCGATTACACCCGCGACCAACTGGTGAAGGCCATGCTTGAAACCGTTGGCAGCAATGGCGCGTGGCCGTGCTATGTGCGGCCTATTATTCTCCGCGGCTACGGCGAGGCGGGAGTGAATCCGTTCAACTCGCCCACCGAGGTCTACATCATCAATTATCCGTGGGGGAAATATCTGGGCGGCGAAGGCGAGGGCTGCGACGTTTGCGTTTCGTCATGGACGCGCATCGCGCCGAACACCCTGCCCGCCATGGCGAAGTCGGGCGCCAATTACATGAACTCGCAGCTTATCAAAATGGAAGCCATTGTCAACGGCTTTGCCGAGGGCATTGCGCTCGACATCAACGGATTCGTCAGCGAAGGCTCGGGCGAGAACGTATTCATCGTTCATCACGACAAGCTGATTACCGCGCCGCTGGGGAATTCGGTGCTGCCCGGGATCACCCGCGATTCGGTGTTGCAGATCGCGCGCGACCTGAATATTCCGATGGTCGAGCAGATGATTCCGCGCGAGATGCTCTACATCGCCGACGAAGCCTTCTTCACCGGCACGGCCGCCGAAGTCACGCCGATCCGCTCGGTCGACAAGATCAAAGTAGGCAAAGGCGGAGTTGGACCCGTCACCAAGGTAATCCAGAAAGAGTTCTACGCCATCGTGCGCGGCGAAAAAGACGATCGCCACGGCTGGCTGACTCCGGTGCCGGTGGGCAGCAAGCAGCCGGTCGCAGTTTAGGAATTTTGTAAATTCTAAGGGGCGCGATTCCGTCGCGCCCTTTTTCTCCCATCGCAAAACTTCCTTGAAACACTGAAGGCACTGTCCCACCGCAGAGCGCCGCCCATTACCTAGGTCATCTTGGGGAAGGTGACGTTTCGGTTCATCATAGGCAGAGCTTGTGAGGCAGAGCGCCTCCCGGGAAACCCTTCGATGAATATTGACGATCTGCTGCGGATTGCAACCGAACGCAAAGCCTCCGACTTGCATTTGAAGGTGGGAAACTATCCTCACTTGCGCATTGACGGTGAGTTGGTGCCGTTGACCGACCAGCCGCGAGTGAGCGCCGAGGATATGCTCACCATGGCGTTCAGCATGATGTCGGCGCGGCAGAAACAGAAATTCAAAGAGACCACGGAAATCGATATGGCCTACGGCGTAGCCGGACTGGGACGCTTCCGTGTGAACATCTTCCAGCAGCGCGGCAACGTGGGGCTGGTGCTGCGCGTGATTCCTACGAAGATTCGCGCCCTCGACGAACTATTTCTGCCCAAGGTGGTGGAGCAGATTTGCGAAATGCCGCGCGGGCTGGTGTTGGTGACGGGCGTGACCGGTTCCGGTAAATCGACTACGCTGGCGGCGATGGTGGATCGAGTGAATTCGAGCCGCGCCGAACACATCATCACGATTGAAGATCCAATCGAATTTCTGCATCGCGACAAAAAAGGCTATGTGAACCAGCGCGAAATCGGAGTGGATACGCCGTCGTTCAGCGCGGCGTTGCGCGCTTCTCTCCGTCAAGATCCGGACGTGATTCTGGTCGGCGAAATGCGAGATCTGGAAACGATTTCCACTGCGCTGCACGCAGCGGAAACGGGCCACATGGTTTTCTCTACGTTGCACACGCTGGATGCAGTGGAAACGGTCAATCGAATCATTTCTATTTTCCCGCCGCCTGAGCAAAAACAGATTCGCTTGCAGTTGGCGGCAGTGCTGCGTGCCATCGTCAGCCAGCGCCTGGTGCGGCGCTGCGATTCTGAGGGACGCGTGCCAGCGGTGGAAGTCATGATCAATACGGCTTTCATCCGGGAGTGCGTGCTGGTGCCGGAAAAGACGCGATCGATTCGTGACGCGATTGCGGCTGGCACTTCGCAATACGGGATGCAGACTTTCGATCAGTCTTTATGGGATTTATTCCAGGCGGGGCTGGTCGCCTACGAAACGGCGCTCGAAAACGCCTCCAACGCCGACGACTTCAAGCTGCGCATGCAGGGAATTGCGTCGACGGCGGACATTTCGCGCCAGTCTATGCAGTCGGCGGGATTTGGCGGACGGTAGAGGCGGGCTTCCGGCTCCGGCCGTCGGGCTTCGGGCTCGGTGATCCCCGTTCTCTTTCCATTTCTGAACCCTGAAGCCCGAAAGCCGAAGCCCGAATCCCTAATTTGCGCTATCGTTAGCGCATGGCGTTCTCGCGGCCCAAGAAGAGGTCGTACTCCGAAGATGAATTGTACGAATATGCGGTAGGCGCGCTGGCGCGGCGCATGCGCACGGTTGCGGAATTGAAGCGCTTATTCCGCGCGCGGGTGGAAGACGCCGAGTCGGAATACGGGCAGACGCTGATCGAGTTGGTGATCCGGCGACTCAAGGATCGCGGCTATCTGAACGATTCTCAGTATGCCGCTTACTTCTCTTCCCTGCGCCGGGATAATCAAAAATTTGGGCGCAGGCGCGTGGTCACCGATTTGAAAATAAAGGGCGTGCACGGGGACGTGATCGAAAAGGCTGTGGACGCGGCTTTCGAGGGCGTGAGCGAAGAACAGCAGGCACGCGAATATCTGCGGCGAAAGCGCATGGTGAAACCCAAGGATCAGAAGGCGACGGCGCGCATTTTTCGTCGATTGGCTCGCGCGGGATTTGGCACAAAAACGATCTTCACCATCTTGAAGAGTTGGGATGTCGATGAAGATACCTTGAACTCGCTAGAGAGCGAGATTGCATGAGGTTCTGCGGGTCTCCACGCCGCTGTAATTCCATTTTTCCCTGCTAGAATTAATGTTTCTCCATACCATGCTGACAGGCTCTAAAATACGCCGCAAGTTTCTCGACTTCTTTGTACAGAAGGGGCACAAGGAGGTGCATTCGTCGTCCTTGGTGCCGGCGAACGATCCTACGCTGCTGTTCACCAACGCGGGCATGAACCAGTTCAAAGACGTTTTTCTCGGCCTGGAGAAGCGCGACTACTCGCGCGCCACCACTTCGCAGAAATGTGTGCGTGCCGGCGGCAAGCATAACGACTTGGAGAATGTGGGGTTCACCAACCGGCACCACACGTTTTTTGAGATGCTGGGGAATTTTTCGTTTGGCGATTACTTCAAGAAAGATGCGATCGCATACGCGTGGGAGCTTATTACCTCGAAGGAGTGGTTCGGGATTGATGAGAACAAGCTTTATGTGACGATCTTCGAGGGCTCACCCTTAGATGAAATTCCGCGTGACGACGAGGCCGAGCAGCTCTGGCTTGCGGCAGGTGTGCGCCGGGAGCGCATCCGTGCATGGGGAATGAAGGACAACTTTTGGCGAATGGGAGATACAGGCCCCTGCGGGCCATGCAGCGAAATTCATTATGATATGGGCCCGGCGGCATCCGATCAGGAGCATCCGGATTGTGAGTTTGGATGCGAGTGCGGCCGTTACGTCGAGATCTGGAATCTGGTTTTCATGCAGTATGACCGCTATGAGCGGTCGCCGCATCTGTTTGGGCTTAGGCTGCTCCCCAAGCCGTCGATTGATACAGGCGCTGGGTTAGAACGGCTAGCGGCGGTAATGGTGAATGCCGACGACCCGCAGAAATTTTCGAACTACGACACGGATCTATTCATCCCGCTGATCGAAAGAGCAAAAGAGCTAACGGGCGTGTCCGAGGTCTACCCTTACAGAACGACAAGCCAAGGGGAGGCTTCGCTTCGAATCGTTGCCGACCACTCTCGAGCTGCCACATTTCTCGTCGCTGATGGAGTCTCACCGTCGAGGGACAGCCGCGGGTATGTATTGCGGAAGATACTTCGTCGTGGATTCTGGCATGCTCGTCTACTCGGAGCGACCCGCCCAATCTTTGGTGAGATGGCCGTGAAGGTGTGCGCCGTAATGCAAAGCGCATATCCTGAACTCGATGAACAGATACAACACATCAAAGAAGTCATCCAGCGAGAAGAGGAGCGGTTCGGACGAACCTTGAAGGAGGTGCTGCCGGTCCTGAACGAGTATCTGGCTCCTCTCCGGAACGAACAGCGCCAGCAAAGAGCGCTCGCCGAGCTCACAGCCAGCCCCCAGAACGATCAAATCAAATTTCCCGGCGACAAAGCTTTTAAGCTCTATGACACCTTCGGCGCACCCCTAGATTTTATCCAGGACGCTGTTAGGGACGCCGGGATGGCGTTCGATCAGACGGGATTCGATCGCGCGATGGACGAGCAGAAGACCCGCGCTCGCGCTTCTTGGAGAGGCGCGGCAAAGCAGACTGCGAATCCTGCCTATCAGCAGCTTCCGAAATCGCTCTTCGAAGGTTATCGACAGACTCGGTCTGACGGCTGCGAGGTGCTGGCCATCATTCGCAACGGGCAAGGGGTGCAGGAGATTAAGGCTGGCGAGTCCGGCGAGGTCATCCTTGATCACACGCCGTTCTACGCCGAGTCCGGCGGACAGGTTGGCGACAAGGGATGGTTTTATTCGGACGATCACAATACTGTCGTCGCGGATGTGACGGGGTGCTATTCGCCGATTCAGGGAGTGCGGGCGCATCAGGTTGTCGCTAAGCAGGCGCTGCGCGTGGGCGACAGAGTCGATGCTGTGGTGAATGCTGACGTTCGCGAGTCAACCATGCGCAATCACACGGCTACGCATTTGCTTCATGCCGGGCTGCGCGAGGTGCTCGGCAAGCATGTGAAGCAGGCGGGATCGCTGGTGGCGCCGAATCATTTGCGCTTTGATTTTTCGCACTTCACTGCCGTGGAAGACGAAGAGTTGCAGGACATTGAAGACATCATCAACAAAGAGGTGCTGCGCAACCAGATTGTCGAGACCATCACCGACGTTCCCATCGACGAAGCGATCAGTACGTATCATGCGATGGCCTTGTTCGGCGAAAAGTATGGCGATAAGGTACGCGTGGTGCGCATCGGCGATTTCTCGACCGAACTTTGCGGCGGCACGCATACCGGCGCTACCGGCGAGATTGGGCTGATCAAGATTCTGAAAGAAGGGAGTGTGTCGTCTGGAGTGCGGAGAGTGGAGGCGATCACGGGGTTGGGATCGCTGGCGCACTTCCGGAAGGACCACGAGCTAGAAGAGGTCGTGTCAACGTTCGTCTCTCCCACCCCTTCGCAAAAAGCGCGAAGGGATGGGGCACCCTCTGTGGAT
>PKVZ01000182.1 GCA_003131635.1 Acidobacteriaceae bacterium | reverse complement strand
ACGAAGCCGGGGCTGGCATAAAACTTAAAGATGCGCCGCCAATGGGCGGCGGTGAATCCAGTCTCTTCCAGGAGTTCGCGTTTGGCAGCGGGCAAGGCCAGTTCGCCGCTATCGATGCGCCCGGCAGGGATCTCCCAGAGATAATCCTTCGCGGCATGACGATACTGGCGCTCTAGAAGGACATGCGGTGTCGAACGCGATTCATCGACGGCCAGGATTACCACCGAGCCGGTGTGATGAATGACATCGCGGCGGGCGCGGACGCCTCCGGGCTCCTGGACGTCATCGGTAGTTACCCAAAAAACCGGGCCGCGATAAACCGTACGCGAAGAAATGGTGTGGGCTTTGGCTCTCGAATTCCTGCGGGACTTGACCGGCTCGGATTTGGAACGCGAAGATTTTGCCATCAGAACAATATAAAACACGGACTAAGAGGTCGGTCGCTCACGTTCCGGCAGGAAACCGGGATGATAACTTCGGGGTCCCGATAGCGATTCTGCTATCCTGCCCGGCATGGCGGAAGAGCTTTCTGCAAAGCAGGCGATGAAGCCGCGAATCGCAATCGTCGGGGCCGGGAATTTGGCCAGTGCGATGGCTACAGCCTTGCACGCAGCCGGCTACGTGATTGACCAGATCGTTTCCCGCGGGCGAGCGGCATGTTCACAGCGGGCGCGGCGACTGGCCGGTGAGCTGGGCTCTTACGCCGTGACGGCAGCGCGGGCGCAGCTTCATGCCGAAGTGGTTTGGTTTTGTGTGCCCGATAGAGCGATCGCTGCCTCCGCAGAATCGCTGAGCGAGGTAACCGATTGGCGCGGCAAAGCGGCCTTGCATTCCAGCGGCGCTCTCAGCAGCGACGAACTCGCGAGCCTGCGGCAACGAGGCGCGGCGGTCGCATCGGTTCATCCGCTGATGACGTTTGTTCGCGGCTCGCAGCCGTTGCTGGTGGGAGTTCCCTTCGCCATCGAGGGAGACCGGAGAGCGGTGCGTGCCGCTCGCGCCATTGTCACGGATTTGCGTGGGAAGCCGTTCTCCATTCGCAAGCAAGACAAAGAGGCCTACCACGCATGGGGAATGTTCGTTTCTCCGTTACTAACCGCGCTGCTGGCGGTGAGCGAGAGAGTGGCAGGATCCGCTGGGGTTCGGCGGAGCGCAGCAAAAGAGCGGATGTTGCCCATCCTAAGACAGACGCTGGCGAACTATGCGGGTTTGGGTGCGCCGCAATCTTTCAGCGGCCCGATTGTGCGGGGAGACGTCGAGACCGTGAAGAAGCATCTGAGCGCGCTACGCGCGGTGCCGGAAGCCCGGGAAGTCTATCTTGCACTGGCGCGGGCGGCGCTGCGCGATCTACCGACGAAGAATCGTGCGACTTTGGGAAAAATTCTTAAACGGTGATTGATTTCGAGTTCGTAATCAGTTCGCTTCGTGACCATTTCGAGTTTTCTTATCCGCTCCCCGCCACATCATCAGACCGAGAAGTGCGCACACTCCGAAAGGAATTGAGGCGGCGGTTCGGATGGGGAGTGTTAGCACAGTCGAAATAAATAAGTCGTGCGGAAGCATTGGCCGGACTGCGATGACCATCGGAGCGCTTATCCATGGCCAGAACACAGCCAATGCGGTTATGGCCAGGATGACGCGAAAGGGCTGACTGGCTGCGAAGTCTCGCCAGGACAAGACGATCAGAATGACTCCGGGCAGGAGCAGGACGTGGTCGTACACCGCGTGTCCCGGAAGCAGAGTGATGGTGGTGATGGCGAGCAGGAAGCTGAGAGTCAGTGCGAATTCCATTGAGGCGGCCGATGAATGGCGCATGCGCCATGCGACAGCCAGCGCGCATACCAGCAGTGCAGCGATTAGAATTGGACCGAGGCGCGAACCGATCTGATGGCCGAGCAAATGACTCGCGAGCGGCGGCGTGGAGTATTGCCGGTAGCCGAACAGTACCCGCAGCCATTCTTGAATCCAGCGCGGCCACACCAGCAGGGAAGAGACGAGCAGCAGCGCCGACACAGAGAAGAAACCGGCGACGAACGGCCAGCGGATGCGCCATCGAACGCAGGTCCACAACAGCAGGTATATGACAACCAGCAAGATCATTTGGGGCTTGATAAGAGCTAGCGCCAATAGACTGCCCGAGAGAAAGAGCCGTTCCCTGACCAGTGCGGCGAGCGACGCCGCGAGAAGAAATCCGACCAGCAATCCCATTTGTTCCGCGAAGAGTCCTTCGATCACGCCATAGCTTGAGAGAGTGAGAAGGATAAGAGCTGTTAGCATCACGGCGCCAGCGCGAAGTTGCAACGCCCTAAGCCACAGCACAGTGCTGAGCGCCGTCACCGCGGCAAGAATGAGCGCCAGAACAGTACGCACAACGGAAAAGGGCAGGATTGCTGAGGGCCAGAGCAGACTGTCGGCAAAGGCCGGATAAGCGAAGGTTCTGTAATCGATAGGGGCGGCGGGGTTCTGCGCGTCAAGCGGCCGTCCGAAAAGACCAATTTGAATTTCCCGTGTCATCTCGGGGCTGTAAGGATCGCGATGATGAAGCAAACCCTCACGCGCGGTGAACCAGATGGGATAAAAATCAGCGCCGAAGGAATATCCGGTACCGAATCCCAGGGCGGCGCGTACTTCCTGGGCTCGTGGCACGAAGAGCATGAGATGGTAATAGGCCATGCACACGGCGCAGAGAATGACTGCGCCAAGAACGCCTCGAGATCGCCAAAGAAGCGAGTTGGACATGAAGCAGGAGTGCCGTGGAGGATTTAAGCACGCGGCGGCGGATGTAGGCAAAAGTTTTGCGTGAATAACTCGACTCGACGCGGGTTTATGCGAACCGGTTTATCGCGACGAGAAAAGATGGCCGAGCTTTTCTTTCTTGGTCTTAAGGTATTCTTCGGCGTGGGGACTGGCCGCTACCTCGCAGGGTACACGCTCGACCACCGCAATGCCGGCGCGTTCCAGGGCTTCGACCTTTTCGGGATTGTTGGAGAGCAGGCGCACTTGGTTGACTCCGAGCGCTTTGAGCATCTGGCCGGGCAGGGCAAAGTCGCGCTGGTCGGCCTTGAAGCCCAGCCGCTCATTGGCTTCGACGGTGTCGAGACCGGCGTCCTGCAACTCGTAAGCCTGCAATTTGGCCATCAGCCCAATGCCGCGTCCTTCCTGCTGTTCGTAGATAAGTATGCCCGCGCCCAGGTCGCGAATCATGGCGAGCGCCATTTCGAGCTGCTGGCGGCAGTCACAACGCAAAGAATGAAAAACGTCGCCGGTAAGACATTGCGAATGGACGCGAACCAGCGGCGGTGCGGACTGAACATCTCCCATCACCAAGGCGACGGCTTCCTCGACGCGCCGGTTTCCATCGGAACCGAATTCGGCACGAAAACCATGGATGCGGAACTTGCCCCAGCGAGTGGGAAAGTCCGCAGATGCTAGTTGCTGGACTGCGTTGGCGGTCACACTCTGATTATAGCGGCTGCGCGCACTGAGAAGGAGCATGTTCACCACGGAGGCACAGAGGCACGGAGGAAATCTTTGATGGGCGCAGCGTTCACTTCAGCCTCGGGCCCGGAAGTGGAAGATGTAATCCTGCTTGGACGCGATCGCGACTCCATTCTGAGTGGCGGGATGGAATCGCCAGCTCCCGGCAGCCGCCAATGCTTTCTCGTCCAGCTTAGGCCCCATGCTTTGGATCACGGCTGTGCGTACGATTTCTCCACGCTCGTCAATCGTAAACTCGATCACCACGTTGCCTTCGGACTCCGGCAGTTCCCACGGGTAAACCACGGGATCGGGCATAACGAAGGGCAGGGCCGGACGAATCTCGTCACCATAAACCGGACCGCCGGGCACACTTCCATAGCGTTGTCCCGCGGGTGCGCCGTGGCCGAGATTCGAAAGCGTCGCGGTTTGTGATTTGTCTTCGGCCGACAAAGCAAGCGGAGCTTGCGGCAGGGGTAGCTTGGCCAGTGCGGTGTTCTGTTTCACAATCAGCTTTTCGTGCCCCAGCCGTTGGTGACGATATATCCCGATCGCTTGATCGGACGAACTGTGAGTGCTGTCGTCGGGAGACTGAGTAGGGAAGTAGAGGCGCGACACTACTTTGCCATTGCGTCCGATGGCAACGGAATTTGCCCGCAGCAGTCGAGGCTCCGGAGTATGCAACAGCCAGGCTAAGAATAGGCCGTGCAATGCCAGCGAAACGATCAGGGCACGGCTCCGAGTCAACTCACGGGAATTTAGTTGGGCAAACATCTACCAGAAAAGTCCCCAGACGGGCTTTCCAAGGTTAGACGCAGCATGGGGGTATTCGTCAAGGCCGTTGGTGCGGAGGCCATTGGTGCGGAGGAACGAACGCTGGTAAAATGGTCGAGGAAATCAGAAATCCATCCGGTACGGGGCTATAGCTCAGCTGGGAGAGCGCGTCGTTCGCAACGACGAGGCCGTCGGTTCGATCCCGACTAGCTCCACCATATAAATCCCAATAAAAATAGTGGTCCACGATGGGTACACAAGAAAATGTACCCAAATCGTACCCATCTGGGTACAACGATGCCCATCACCCCAAGGGGAATCGGCATCCATGCTTTTCGTTTATTCCCGCCACGCTCCCGATTGCGCTCACAAGGATGAGCTCAAGTACCGGCGCTGCCGGTGCCCGAAATGGATTGACGGCTACGTCGACGGGAAGAGGGTCCGACAATCCGCCAAGACTCGGAGCTGGGAACAGGCTGAACGGAAAGCACGTTTGTTGGAAGAAGCCTCCGATCCAGCGAAGCCTCCTCAACCGACCATAACAATCATCGCCGATGCCGTACGTTTTCATGGCTGATGAGCAAGGCCGCAGTCTGTCGAAAGAAACCACTAACCAGTCGAAGACACTTTTTGAAAAGCAGCTTCTTCCCTGGGCGAAGCACCGCGGCCTAAATCGCTCGCGCGATCTAACATCGGCCGAGCTGGTCAATTTTCGGGCTACATGGAAGAACAATGGTCTAACGGCCAACCGCAAGCTCTCTCGCCTCGTGGGGTTCTTTGCGTTCTGTATTCAAAATGGGTGGCTCCACGAGAACCCCGCGATGAAAGTGAAGCGCTCGGTACCGACTTCACTTCCGACAGGTTGGTTTCCGAAGACCGAATTCCAGCGAATCGTTGACGCGACCTATGCGTATGGTGAGTGGCGCGGAGGCCGCGATTTTCATTTCCGCGCGGATCGTCTTCGCGCTTTAGTGTTGCTCATGCGGTGGTCGGGATTGTCCATCCAAGATGGCGTGACGCTCGAACGTGAGCGGTTGAGCGATGACGGCAAGATATTTTTGTATCTGGCGAAGACGGGGGTTCCTGTCAACGTTCCCATTCCTCCGGACGTTGCCGATATTTTGCGCGCCCTCCCGAGCGAAAACAAACGATACTTTTTTTGGTCTGGAAACGGTGATCCCCAGGCCGCTTGCAAAGGCTGGCGCCGTTCGCTTACGCGTCTGTTTGAAATCGCAAAGATTCACATAAGCGTTGAAGTTCTTCTGAAACATCAGTAAGCATTGCCAATCCCTCTCAGTGAGTTCCACCCTAGGGCCACTCGGTACATTGCCCGGTGCCATCAAGCACCCGGCAGCGCTAACTAATGGAAACATCAATCCGATAACTACCAACGACGAGACGTTAGGGGCCGGCGATACTTGCGGGTTACGCCGGAGCCGGCTAAGCGAGTTAGACGTGCCGGAAAGAACTCCCACAGAAAGTAGCGAGATGTATGTTGCATGTCAAGTTAAAAGCAAGTGTATGACACTTTCTTTTCGATGCGATTTACTCGCATCGCCACGCTGTTGCTGGGCAAGCAAGATGTCGCTGGAATAGCCATGTCAAGCTCGATGCTGACGACTTAAGTACCGGTTATTGTTCGATAGGCCACTTGTGTAATTGGCAGCACTAAGGTCGATTAGCATGTGTTCTGATGCCGACAAGTCGGCTGTGGCTGCGCAGCGCTCATTTGAAGCGTTGTTGATTATAAGTACCGCCAGATTCAGTCATGTGGTTACGTGAAACGTCAAGCACTTCTGCGCTTGAAAGTCCGGCTAATTAGGTGAGAAGAGGTGGCTTAGTTAACGCAGTTGTTCCGGTCAAACGCACCGTTTGTGAGGCAGTCTTGCAACGCCGGCTAATAGAGAATAACTTCGCTGTTATAAGAGGTGAGCGCCATGATGACATCGGTATCATCCAAAATCAATAGCTCCGAGGCGCCAACCGAGGATGTGTTTATGTTTCCGGCTTCATTTGGACAGCGCCGGCTTTGGTTTCTCGATCAGCTATATCCCAACAGTGCGGCGTACAACCTTCCGGGAATACTCCGGATTAAAGGACCGTTGAATGTTGAGGCGCTGGAACGCAGTCTGCAGGAGATCGTGCGCCGGCATGAGTCGCTCCGAACCCGCTTTGCGGATGTAAATGGGGAGCCGCACCAGATCATTGAACCTGAAACCACGATACAACTGGCCGTGATCGATTTGACGTCATCGCACAGAGCATCAGCTACGTCGCGGATGCGGGTTGTCTGGAACTCTTCCGAACGCTGGCGGCAGGAGCATGTGCGGTGAATGTTGCAGGCAGGTTTTTTCTGCCGCCTCGTAAGTTGGCCAGCATCCTGCGTAATCATGGAGCCACGGTTCTGCGGGCTCCGGCATCTGTAGTAGCGCGTGTTGCGAGCGAGTTTCCGGAGCGTTAAAAGGCATACGGCTGATTCTCTGCGAGGAGCAAACGCACGTCCTCGCAGGGCTGCGAGAGGCGCTCAAAGCGGACGTGCTAGACCGAGTGTACGGCTGTTACGGATCGACTGAAACCGGTGGGATTAGCATGATGTACCCGGCGAGGATGAGTGGCCCAAGAAACGCGGTAACCCTGGAGCATGTCGCCGCCGGAACGAAGTTATACCTGCTCGACAGTGGCTTGAGCCTGTGCCGTGCGGCGTAGTCGGAGAACTTTATGTCGGAGGTGAAAGTCTAAGTTTGGGTTACGAGCAGCGGCCGGTGCGGACCCCAAGCACATTTGTGAAAAATCCTTTTTCCGCCGTAGCGGGAGAGCGTCTGTATCGCACCGGCGACGTGGGACGGCGGCGAACCGATGGCAGTCTGGAATATCTTGGGCGGCGCGACGGTCGGTTGATCCTCAATGGCATGCGGGTAGAGGCGGGAGCGATTGAGGCGGCCTTGGTAGAACACCCTGCAGTTTGCGAAGCAGCTGTGATGCCCCGGAACGAGACCTCCGCCGCTCTGGCTACGGGCATCTCAGCGTGGGCCGTGGCTCGCGATGGTCAAATGGTAACGGGAGCGGACTTGCGCCGCTTTCTCCAAGAGCGCCTGCCAGAGACAATGGTTCCTGAAACGGTGACTGTAGTGGATGTGATTCCCCGAACGTCGCAGGGCAAAGTGGATCTTCGTGCGCTAGCCGTTGCCGGCAAAACTATTTTCACCGCTCCCAAAACCCCAACAGAAAGAACCATTGCAGACATCTGGATGGAACTGATGCACCTCGATCAGGTAGGTGTTCACGACAGCTTTTTCAGCCTGGGCGACCATTCTTTATTGGCTACGCAGCTTGTTTCCCGGATTGGCCACGCACTTCGCGTGGAAGTTTCCCTGCGCCAGTTGTTCGAGGCGCCCACCATCGCTGAGTTAGCCAGAATTATAGAGCAAGTTATTTAGGCCCGGAAGCATGTGACGCAGTCGCCAAAGTTTCTACAGGAATCATCTTCACCCGTATTGGTCAGCATTCAATCCGAGGGATCTGGCACTCCTTTGTTTTGTGTCCATCCCGTAAGTGGAAACATTCTTTGTTACCTGGAACTTGCGGAAGCCCTGGGCCGCGAACGCCCGTTTTATGGGTTGCAGTCGCCCGTCCGGAGCCGGGCTATAAATCACTGACGAACATCGAACAGATGGCGGCACTTTACGCCAGAGAGATACGCCAGATATAGCCCACCGGACCTTACTTGCTAGGAGGCTGGTCTATGGGCAGTCTAGTCGCGTTTGAAATGGCAAAACAGTTTAACGAGGAGGGAGATACGACAGGCCTGTTAGCAATGTTCGATACTCATCTGCCTGAGATGGAGAAGAATACAGAAGTGCCCATGCTGGTTCGGTTTGCTGCGAGCATAAGCCGCCAGATGGGTATAGACACCCGAACTTTGGGCCAGCGGTTCTTACAGCTGGGGGCCGACGAGCAGTGGAATCTGGTGCTGCAAACACTGATTCACGAGGGAGCGGTGGCGCCGAATACGGCCCGCGCGCAAATGACAACTATGGTAGAGGTGTTCACACAGAATTCCGCGGCCTTCGAGAATTACTTTATGGAGAAGAGTCCGCAGCGGGTCGTCCTCTTCCGGGCATCGGAGGTGGAGAATCATCGCGATCTGGCGAATGAGTGGTCGAAATGGGCGGGCGGCGGTGTCGACTTCCTCCTCGTTTCAGGGAATCACTACACAATGATCAGACAGCCGCACGTCTCAGCCATAGCCGGACCTCTGAAAGGTTATCTTGTTGCGGTAGAAAACCGCGGTAATACCGCAAAGGCGGGGCTGGTAACGCAATAGTTTATGTCAGAATCATGCCAACGGGAACGGAACCTCACTGTCGAGCTTAATTTGAAGCCGATGCTATGCGAAGCAAGTCGGTGCGGCAAAGTTATTCGGTTCTTAGAGCACGAGTTGGATCGACTGATGCCGCACGACACGCAGGCACAAGAGCGGCAAGTATCGCACTTATAGTGAGGACTACCGTAGCCGAACCAATCACAATAGGATCGTAACCCTCCACCCCGAAGAGTTGGCTGGCAAAGATACGGCCGGTCACAAAAGCCATAGGTACGCCGATCAGGAGACCGATTGCGATCGGTCTCATTGCGACCCGTAAAATCATCCGCACAACATTGAAACGATTTGCACCCAATGCCATCCGAATGCCGATTTCGGCTGTGCGGCGGGCGACCATGTAGGCAGCGACGCCATAGAGTCCGATGCACGCGAGAATAAGTGCGAGAATGCCGTACAGGGTTGTAAGGTCAGCAATCAGACGGTTGCCGTTTAGACTTATGCTCACTTGATCCTCGAGCGTCAGGAATTTGACCACAGCCAAGTCGGGATTTATATCCGCAAGGGCCTGCCGGATGACAGGCTCGAAGTTTTCAGGGGGACCAGCGACGCTCAGTTGAACGCTGTCGATATAGTTTGCCCGTACCTGATAGGCGGCATCCTCCGAATTCTGGTGAGTGACAAGCTGCAAAAGGGGCAAGAAGAGCCTGGGATCGGGGGCCGCTGTCAAGTCGCGGAACTTAGCGTCTTCTGCGATGCCTACAATCTCGTAATCATTGCTGTGACTGATGTCGTTCAAGCCCACGTGCTTACCGATGGGGTCTTCCCCGGGGAAAAACCGGTGCGCGAAGGCTTCGTTGATGACAGCGACGCGGTGCGAATTGGGTGTGTCCTGCACCACACTTTCGCAACTCCATTTCCGGGTTGGTGGCGTTGCCATCAGCGGTTACGAAATGCTGAAGGCGCTGGCTGGCGTGAGGAGCCATGAACATCGCGAGTGGCTCCCGATCGTTGACAATTCGCAAAACATGCCCGAGTTGGAGCAGGCGATGATGGATGCTCTTAGACGCCATGCTGGCGCGCACGGAATACTCATCCGTGGACATGGGCTCTATACATGTGGCGGCGATCTGGAGGAAGCCAACCGGCACCTGGAGGCGATACTCGTATGTGCGACCGGCCCGGGAACCGGCCGCAGCCGCATACCGATAGCCACGAGCTAATTCGAAGTTTTGATGATTTAACCTGACATAAGCGATGGGGGACACTCCAGCGAACCGCAGCTAAAATATCCGAACCCGGAGAAGCGCGGGCAGGGAAGTCGGGACCGACAACAGCTAGCTGCTAATTGCCGATTGCCGTTCTACTTCTTGACACCAACCTGCCCGCCAATCACGTACTCGTCGAGCGGACCGAACTTGCGTTTCTCCGCGTACAGGCGCCAGCGCCGGAAGACGATACGCAGGCTTGCCATTACCGGAATCGAAAGAAAAATGCCAAGAATACCCGCAACCTCTCCACCCGCCATCACGCCGAAAATTGCCGCCAGCGGGTGCAATTCCATGCTGCGGCCCATGATGCGCGGTGAGGTTACGTAATCCTGAATCAGCCGCCACGTGCCCAGAAAAATTACCAGCCCCAGCCAGTGCGGGTAGCTCATCAAGAGAGCCACACCCACGATAACCACGGCGGCTACCAGAGGCCCTACGACCGGAATGAATTCCAGCAACCCTCCCAATGTCCCCAGCACGAGGGCATAGGGCATCCCCATCATACCGAGAACCGCTGAATAGATCACCAGCGTAAGAGCAGCCAGGGTAAGTTGCGCGCGAATAAAATGCGCCAGCATTTGATTCAGGTCGCTGAGCACCCCCTGCAACAGTTCGCGCTGGGGACGCGACTGCACCAGGTCGAGCAAAACCTGGCTGAAGGCGCGCCCATCCTTCAGGAAAAAAATCGAGAGCAGGGGGACGATTACGAGCAGCCACGCCTGCTTGGCCACATCTGCCACGCGCAGTCCTACGTCCTGCGCCAGTTTCGTGATTTCGTCACTGTGGTTGGCCAGATAGTCGCGCGCCAGATCGACGAGGCGAGAGTTCCAGCCGTGCTCTTGTCCCAGTTGTTCCGCGATCTGCCCGGAACTCAACCGGGAGAGGGCGGGCAACGATTGGCCTAAATGCGCGCTTTCCCGTGCGATCCTTGGTCCGGTGGAGACGAAAAACAGCACTACTAATCCGAGCAGTAAGACGTAAATGACGGCGATTGCCAGTACCCGTGCGCGGAGCAGTTTCTCCAGATACGACACCAGGGGACTCATCAGGTAGGCGAAGAAAATGGCAAATAGGAAGGCTATTAAAGTCTGCCGCGCAGCGTAGAGAAAGCCCAAGCCGAGTGCGAAAAGCAGCACCGTGATGATGACCCGAGCCGTGCGTCCATCCGCCAGAGGCAATTTGTTTCTCCCCTCAACCCCGAAACCATTCGCGAGCCCGACTGCATTTCATCAGTCCCGTACTACCTCAGTATTATCGTCCGCAATCTGAACTCGCATAAGCTTGAACTGATCTTTATCGTCCACCCAAAGGGCCCAGGAGAAGTTTTCGCCCTTAAGATTCAGTCGCAACAATTCGCGTTCTGCTCCCCGGATCGTGACCTTCTCTCTTGCCGCGAGTTCCATGCGTACCCGCATCGAAGTGCGGTCCTGCGGCACCAGCACACCGAACTCCACCGGACCCTGCTGGCACTTTAGAGTACCGCTATCGGTGTGACAGTTGGTTGCCAAGTAGCGCCAAGCCAGCACTTCGCGATGAATAAAGAAATTATTATCGAGAATTGCCGACGTGTTGGGCATCAGAAACGGCTGTTCCGCCGGTTTGGAGGAAGACCCGGTCGTGATCCGCTCCAGCAGGAATTCGTTTTTGGGGGTTACCACCAGAGAACTGTTGCCGTCACTCCAATCGTAACGAACCAACTCTCCGCTGCCCGTCATCTGCAGGTCCGATTTTTGCCCGGGCCCGGTCGAATTGGCAATTTCCTGCAGGTGGGATTTGACTATGCTGACGCCGTTGTCCTGCTGCACGCTGAAACTCTCAGTCACTACGCGCTGGCCCCTGACAAATACGCCGAAGGAGCCGGAATCGACCATCTGTACGGCTGGCGGTTTCGGATTGTCTTTCTTGTCTCCGGCGTAAGTTGCAACCGCGCAGAGCAGAACCGTCAGCATTCCCCATCGCAAGTGCGCGATCAGTTTCACTTAGTTTCTCCTTGCCTTCCGCGCCGTGGACCCAAGTCCAGAGCCTGAATCAGTTCGGCCACGATGTCCGCAACCGCCTTCCCGCCTGTCTCTAGTCTTAAAGATGCTCTCAAGTAATGCTGCCGCCGCTTCTCGTAAAGCTCCCGGAACCCTTCCACGCTTCCGAGCAAAGGGCGCTCCATCCCTTGCTTTTCCGACTGCCGGCGGCACCGGTCCCAAAGTTCGTCGACCCCTGCGTCCAGGAAGACGGTTGGCAGGTTTGCGGCTTCGATCAACCCGATATTCGCTTTCTGAACGAAAGCTCCTCCGCCCAGGGCGACTACTTTCTTGGAGCCGCTGCGCAATTCCTGCAGCAATTCTTGCAGAGCCTCATGCTCGGCGCGACGAAATCCGACTTCCCCGGCATTACTGAAGATTTCAGCTATCCTTCGCTTTTCGCGCTGCTCAATTCGGTGGTCAAGATCCTCGAACCTCCAGCCCATGTGCTCGGCCAGAACCGGCCCTACGCTACTTTTGCCGGCGCCCATGAATCCGACCAAAATTACGGCTTGCATTTGCGGCGGTCGGCTGGTCATATCAGGCCTGTCAACAGGCACATCAACCCCTGCGATTTTGGCCGCCTCCAGGACGCCGTGCTGGCTGATTCAGTTTTCTTTGTTATTTGTTCTCGGCGCGTTTTCTGAGATGAATTTTACCACTGAAGGTTCGCAAAACTACGGTGGATGAGACCGCGACCCGGCCCACAGTACCTGCGAAGGCACGTCCCTTATCGAGCGGAAAGTAGGTGTGGGTCTTGGGCTGGAGGGGAATGTCGTCGTGTACTTCTCCGCGGACGGAGCGGGCGCTCACGTCGGCCGAGGTCCACTCGGGAATGGTGGCGTCAATATCGCCGCTGTGGCTGGTCAGCCGGTATTCGCCGCTGTTGCCGAAGTCGCCAATATAGTGGATTCCGCCGCTGGTCGAAACCACTTGTACCAATGAGCCATTCACCCCGTTCAGGGTGACTTCGCCGCTCAACGAGTCGACCTCGACGTGCGCATTCTTGATGTTGTCGAGATTGACGGAGCCGTTCATGGTTTTCACGTGCACATGCGCGTCGGAGATATCGCGAACATCCACGTCCGCTCCCGGACCTTCCAGGCTGACGTCTCCGTGCAGTTTCTCTGCATGCAGCGTGCCGGTGCTGGAATGCAAGGTGACGCTGGCATCGGCTGGAACCAGGATTTCATAGTCGACGCGTCCGGACTCGGCATCGGCGCCCGCCAGCAAGTGAGATTGAATGTCTACTCGATTGCCGCTTTGATTGTTATCCACTTCAACTTTGTCGGAGTGCAAAATTGCGGTCACGATAACCGCATTACTCTGCGAAGGCTTTACGGAAATTGAACCATAAGGATTCATCACCGACACGCCCGCACGCGGCCCCACCGTGAAGTGGAACTCCTTTTTGTTTTGCGCCGCGAGCGTCCCCGCCAGAATCACAGTGGCCGTGACGAGTCTTGCCGCGCTCTTACTCAACATAGCGGACTCCCCGAACTTGCTGCTCCACCCCGAACTTCCTGCCACATACCTTCGCGCACCAAGACCTCCGACAAGCTCCACATTATTGCATTGGCTGGTCCATCGCCATCTCAAACAACATGGATTTCTGGTGGTAGGCATCCATCAGCGCCCGCCGCGCCTCCGGATCATTCGGACTTTCATTGACCGCGCTTTGCGCATCCACGATGGAGTCATTCACCCGCCGCAGGTTCTCTTTGTATTGGCTTCGCATGGCAGGGGCGTTGGCCCCGACTTCCTGGATAAAGTCTTCGTCGTTCAGCCCGGATGGATTCACAAGCGGCGCCACCACGGAAGCTGCTTGTCTGGACCGGTCATTCACTGGCACCGACACCGATTGCTGCCGCCGTTCGTAGATTCCTACCAGTAGCAGCAACATCGCCGCCGCAGGTACCAGCCATCGTGCCGAGCCCCAGCGGGCGGAGAAAGAAGGCACATCCGACGGGGGGGCTGAAGGCTGCGGACGAATCAGCCCTTCCTGCCGCAGCGCAATTTCAATGGAGTTCCAAACTCTGGGGCTGGGTTCGTCGCTGGCTTGCAGTTCGCTCGCGCCGGCAACGATCAAATTCAACTCTTGCAACAACTCTGAGCACGCGGGACACGTCTTCAGGTGTGTGCTCTGTTCCGGAGTGCTTCCGTCTTCCACTTCCGCCAAGCTCTGCTGCAGCTCAACGCAATTCATACGACCTCTCCCCGAGTTTACTGCGATTCTAGCGCTCACCGCAGATCGAACGCCCCCTGCCGAGGTTACCAATGTTCCTCGTCGCTTCTGAGCTTCTGACTGTTTCCGCTGCTAACCCGCTCGAGACTTCCCGGCCTTTTCGGCTCTATTCATCTTAAGCAGGTCGCGCAATTTCATGCGCGCCTTGTGCAATTGCGACTTGCTGTTTCCAATCGAGCACCCTACCAAACCGGCGATCTCATTATGCTCGTATCCTTCCACATCGTGAAGGACAAAAATCGTTCTGTAGCCGGGAGGCAGGTCGTTCACTGCCCGCTGCAACTGCATCCGGTCGATCGACCCGGCCAACGCCACATCGTCCGCCCCGAAATCCTTCTTTGGCGAGTCTTCGTCGCTACCCTGCGTAGCCTCCTCCAACGAAATCACGGGAAGACTCTTCTTCCTCAAATGCATCAGTACCACGTTCACCGACAGCCGGTGCAGCCAGGTCGAAAACGCCGACTCCCCGCGAAACGTACCGATCTTGCGGTAGAGCTGCAGAAATGCTTCCTGCGCCAGGTCTTCCGCCTCGGCGGTATTTGCCGTCATCCGCAGACAAAGCGAATACACACGCCGCTTGTGTTTGTCATAGAGCACCTGGAACGCATCGGCGTCGCCCTGTTTGGCCCGTTCGATGGCCTCGGCTTCGCTGAGTTCGGTGCCAGGTTTCTGTCGTGGCTCGGTCAAATAGTCTGTTTCCGGCCGCACTCATTGGGATGCGGCATAAGTAGTTTGTGTTGTACTGTTTGCATGCCTTACCAAACGATGGTGATGCTTCTTTGGTTCCAGAATATCAGAGTATTTCTACCGATCTTCGGATGCTTTCCCCGGCTTTCCGTAGAACTGAGATGCCTTCGGAAAGCCTTTGCCTTCCGCTGCTTGGATGCACAATCCCTCCACTCGCATTAAACCCCGGTGGCCGGAAAGAGTAGC
Organism: Acidobacteriaceae bacterium; assembly: GCA_003131635.1. Lineage (GTDB taxonomy): Bacteria > Acidobacteriota > Terriglobia > Terriglobales > Acidobacteriaceae > Sulfotelmatobacter. The sequence continues at coordinate 16,287 of PKVZ01000182.1, read as the reverse complement.
GATCTGCGGAAAATGGTAGTTTTCTGCCGAATTCAAGCCTCACTTTCGCCGGTCGTGATCGTTTCCAGACCGTGCCCATGCGGTCCCAACTCCCGCTGCCGCAGCAAAAAGGCGAACACGACCCCTAGAACTCCAAGGATCGAGAATATCCACATGCCCAGCCGGTAGCCCGCCGGATTGCTGGCATCGGCGTGGCGAAAGTTATTGGCCCATCCCACTAATAAGTTCAGTCCAAACAGCCCTATATTCTGGATCATGGTCATTAACCCATACGCCGTCCCTAGTTTTGACTGATCGACGATATATGCCACCGAGGGCCACATCACCGCCGGAATCAGCGAGAAGGCGACTCCCATCATGGCCATCGGCACATACAGATTGATGTGCGTGTAAGCCATCATCAGATATACCGGGATCAGCAGCATCGATCCGAACATCATCAGGAGTGCGCGCTTGCCGACCCGATCCACCCAGAGACCAAAGAGTGGCGTCGCGATCATCGCGAACAGCGTCAGCATGCTCGATAAAAAGCCCCCAAACTCACGCGAGGTTCCGTGTGCCTCCATGAAAAACTTCACCGCGAAAGTTTGGAAAGGGAAGATGGCTGAGTAGAAAACTATGCACAGCGCGACAATCAGCCAATAACTCACGCCGAACTTCCACAAGTCGGCGAAGACCACTTTGTCGGTGGAGACCTTTCCCAGGCTGTAGTTTTTCTCCGCCCATACTTCCATGAACCAATAAATTGCGGCTCCGACAAGGCTAAGTGCGGCGAAGACCAATGCAATCAAGAAGGGAGTGCGCCAGTTCGCGTAGGCGGCGCGAGCCCAGGTGGGGGAATTCAGGGCGGCAAAGGTGCCGAGCCGGGACGCGGTGAGGTTCAGTCCAAAAGCGAAGCTGAGTTCTTTGCCGCGGAACCAACGCGCGAGAGCGGTTACGACCGCTACGTTGAGCGATTCCGCGCCCATGCCGAAAATGAGGCGTCCGGTAGCCATGATCGAAAGGTGACTGGATGCGGCGGTAATGGCGGGACCAACGAAAGATAGAACGCCGAAGATCATGAGGGACTTGCGCAGCCCAATGCGGTCGATCACATAGCCGCCGATTAAGACCGTAAAAATGTTGGGGAAGCTGTAGATGGCCTGGAGGAAGCCGATATCAAGGTCGGTGAAGCCAAGCTGCTGCTTGAGCACGTCGGCCAGCGGGCTGAGGGCATCGTAAACGTAGTAGCTGCCGAACATAGCCAGGCTGACGAAGATCAGCACCAGCCAGCGATACAACGGGCTCGGTTCAGGAAGCACAGTTTCCGTCATCCACGCTCTCTATCTCGAAGCAGATTGAATTCCTGGACTCGCGATCAAAGATGCACAGGCAGGAAGATTAGCAGATCAATCGGGATTGAATGCTTTGAAAGGAAGACGATGCACTTATCGCTTTGCCGGTGATTCTGCCCCTGCGGTTAGCAGATTCAATTCGCCCACCCCCTTCAACCCCAGAACCGGCACGGGCGTGGTGGAAGACTTGACGCTCAGTGCAACGCCAAGGTTCCCCAGGCCATTGCTGCCCCAGCACTTCACTGTGCCTTTGCTTAGCACCGCACAGGCGTACTCGCCGCCAACGCTTATCGCCGTCACATCGCGGTCAAGGCCAGGAACCATTTTTGGGGCGATGGGCACACCGGGAACCCAACACAAAACCGAACCCGCCTGGGTAAGAGCGCATGCCTGCGCGTCCTGCGTACTGATGGCGGTAACACCGCTGGGCAAGCCCGAAACCGCCTGTGGTGCAGCGAGCGAAGCTCCCCAACACCACACGGTGCCTTCCTCCGTGACCGCGCAGGTGTTAGCTGTTCCGGCCGCAATCGCGGTCAGGTGCGCGGGCAGTCCAGGAATTGCAGTAGGCACGTTGTTGAGGTTGTGTCCCCAACAGAGCACCGCGCCTATGATGGTCAGCGCGCAGGTTTGATATCGGCTCGCAGAGATCGCCTTAACACCCTTCTCCAGGCCCGTCGCCGCGGTAGGGGTCAGGGTGCCGGTGGATGTGCCGTTACCCAATTCTCCATGGTCGTTGTAGCCCCAGCACAAAACAGCGCCCGTACTCATCAACGCGCAGTGGTGCGAAAAGCCGGACGCGACAACTGTAACGCCTTTTTCAAGTCCCTTCACCGGCACCACGACACCGGTGCCGGAGAACGTACCCCAGCACTGTGCCGCCCCCAGTTTTGTAACCGCGCAAGTGCTGGACATACCCGCCGCCACCCATGTTGCCCTATCGGTTAGGCCGGAGATCTCGGTCGCCGTCAGCACGTCATTGAAACTGGACGTGCCATTGTTAACTTGCCCATTGTCGTTTCTTCCCCAGCAAATCACAGAGCCTGCGACTGTGAGCGCACAAGTGTGGTTGCCATTTGAGCTGAGCATCGGCTTGATCGACTCGGCATCAAGAAGGGAACAGGAGGCGACGATGTTCGCCATCAAAAATCCAAACAGGAAAGTCTTCTTCACCCGGGGCATGGGGAACTCCTAGAGGCTGCCGCATTCGACGATGGTGGCGGGCAGTTCTCAATTGCTGTTGCGCCCAAACGATAGCGCCGTCGATTCCTTCTGTCAATGCGAATCAGTACTTCACAATCGCCGCCAGGGATTTGGGATCGAGCGACGCCCCGCCTACCAGCGCGCCATCGATTTCTTCTTGCGACATCAGGGACGAAGCGTTATCCGGCTTCACCGACCCGCCGTAGAGAATGCGCAGCTTCGCGGCGAACTCCTCGCCGAATACTTCCGCGGCTTCGCGACGGATAACGGCGTGGGCTTTCCCCGCGAGTTCGGGAGTGGCGGTTTTGCCGGTGCCAATCGCCCACACCGGTTCGTAAGCGACGACCAATTTAGCGGCCTTCTTGGAAGAGATGGCGTGGAAGGCGCGGACGCACTGGCGCCGCAGCACGTCGTCCGTGAGTCCAGCCTCCCGCTCTTCCAACACTTCGCCCACGCAGCAGATCGGCGTGAGCCCGGCTTCCAGCGCGGTCTTAAGACGCAGGTTCACGGTGTCATCGGTTTCGCCGAAATACTGGCGGCGCTCGGAGTGGCCAATGATGACATGCTTTACTCCGAGGCACAGCAACATGGCCGCCGAAATCTCTCCCGTGTAAGCGCCTTCCGCTTTCCAGTGAACGTTCTGCACTCCGATGGCAACGTTGGAGCCCTTGGAGCAGGCGAGCGCGGCGTCGACGCTGGTATACGGCGGGCAGACGACGATTTCGTCACGGTCGTGTCCCTCGACGAGGGGCAGAAAGTTGTGGAAGAAGTCGCGAGTTTCGTCGGAGGTTTTGTTCATCTTCCAGTTGGCGGCGATTACTTTTTTTCTCATGAAGATTTCTTCTCGATTCTGTAAGACGAAGTGAAGTCTAGATTTCCCGGCTTCTCCGCGGCTCGCGTGTACGCTCTCAATGTGGCAATGTCGAACAAGACGAATCGAACCTTGCTTAGGTGATTCGCAGAAACTAAAGCCTCGATGGTGGAAGAAATCGCGATGATCGCTGCTTCCGAGACGGGGTATCCGAAAGCCCCCGTCGAAATCGCAGGAAACGATAAAGATTGCAGCCCGTGTTCATCGGCCAAGCGAATGCATTCGCGATGACAGCTCGCCAGCTTTTCGGCTTCTCCGTATTCTCCGCCGCGATAGATGGGGCCCACAGTGTGGATCACGTATTTTGCAGCCATCTTTCCGCCGGTTGTGATGACGGCCTGGCCTGCGGGCAAGCTTCCAATCTTGCTGACGATTTGTCTGCATTCGGCGAGGATCGCAGGCCCGCCGGCGCGATGAATGGCGCCATCCACGCCCCCTCCGCCCAGCAGAGAAGAATTCGCGGCGTTCACGACGGCATCGGTCGCCTCGCTGGTGAGGTCGGCCGGGCCGAAGAACTCAATGGTTCGCTCGCGTTCGAGCACCAGTCGAATTGTGAAGTCCTGCACGCCCGCATCCAGACCGGTCACTTTTTGTCCGTCAGTGCCTCGACTCCAGGCAGTTTCTTACCTTCCAGAAACTCCAGCGACGCCCCGCCGCCCGTGGAAATATGCGTCATCTTATCGGCGACTTCGGCGCCATGGACCGCAGAGACGGTATCGCCGCCGCCCACAATCGAAATCGCTCCTACATTTTCCGCGACAGCATGCGCGATCTTGAACGTTCCCCGCGAAAATCCCGGAACTTCAAACACTCCCATCGGTCCGTTCCACACGATGGTGCGGGCACGCGAAATTTCCTCCGAGAACAATTCGATCGTCTTCGGACCGATGTCCAGCGCCATGCGGTCGGCCGGAATCGGTTGGCCTTCGCCGATCTGCTGCACCACCGAGTTGGCCTCCGGTTTCATTGCCACCACATGATCGATGGGTAGAAGAATTTTCACATTTCGTTGCTTTGCTTCCTCCAGCAGTTGCCGCGCCAGTTCAACTTTGTCGGCTTCCAGCAGCGATTTTCCGATCTCCTGCCCCTGCGCCTTTAGAAACGTATAAGCCATGCCGCCGCCGATGATCAACGAATCCACTTTGCTCATCAGGTTGCGAATCACACCGATCTTGTCACTGACTTTGGCCCCGCCGAGAATTGCTATAAACGGCGGCTCCGGATTTTCCAGCGCTTTGCCCAGATACTGAAGTTCTTTTTCCATGAGCAGACCGGCCGCCGATTTTGAAATGAACTTAGTTATGCCCACGGTAGAGGCGTGTGCGCGGTGCGCCGAGCCGAACGCATCATTCACGTAAAAGTCGGCAAGACTGGCCAACTGTTTGGAGAACTTCTCGTCATTTGCTTCTTCTTCCGCGTGGAACCGGAGATTTTCCAGTAACAGCGTTTGGCCTTTTTCCAACTGCATCGCGACTTCTTCGGCCTCGGGGCCAACGCAATCAGGACAGAAGCCCACGTTTTCGCCGCGCGCCAGTTCTTTATCGAGCACCATGCGCAGCCGTTCGGCCACAGGCTTCAGACTCATCTTCAGATTAGGCTTGCCCTTGGGCCGTCCCAGGTGAGAAGCGAGAATCAGTCTGGCGCCGTGACGCAGGGCGTATTCGATGGAAGGCAGCGTCTCGCGAATGCGCGTGTCGTCCATGACGCGCCCGTCTTCCAGGGGAACGTTGAAGTCGACGCGCATAAAGACACGGTTGCCGTTAAGCGGGAGGTCACGGATGGAAAGCTTGGGCATTGGCTGGTCGTCCTTATTAGAGGTGATAAAAGCGGCGCCGCCGTTCCGTCGTATTGCTCAATACAAGTCCGGCTGCGGGGCGGGCATTTTGCCCGCCCTCTGAAGAAGCCGGCCGGAAGCCGGCGCTACAAAACCTACAAACCTTTAGCTGCGATGTAATGAATCAGATCGCGAACGCGGCAGGAGTATCCCCATTCATTGTCATACCAGGAGATTACTTTGACGCAGTTGCCGCCCACGACCAGGGTCATCTTCGCATCGACGATCGAAGAGCGCGAATCGCCCTTGAAGTCCGACGATACCAGTTCATTCTCTTCGTAGCCCAGATACCCCTTCAGCGGTCCGCTTTCTGAAGCTTTCTTCAGCGCCGCATTCACTTCTTCTTTGGTCGTCTTTTTCTCCACCCATACCACCAGGTCGACCACCGAAACGTTCGGCGTCGGCACGCGCATGGCGAATCCATCGAGCTTTCCCGCGAGATCGGGAATTACCAGCTTGAGAGCTTTCGCCGCACCGGTGGAGGTCGGAATCATGTTGATCGCCGCCGCCCGCGCCCGGCGCAGGTCTTTGTGCGGGAAGTCGAGGATCACCTGATCGTTGGTGTAGGAGTGAATCGTGGTCATGGTTCCGCTGACAATCTTGAACTCGTCGTTGATCACCTTGGCAATTGGCGCCAGGCAGTTCGTGGTGCAGGAGGCATTCGAAATAATGTGGTGCTTGGCGCCATCATATTTTTCCTGGTTTACGCCCAGGACGAGGGTAATGTCCTCGTTCTTTGCCGGAGCGGAAATGATAACTTTCTTCACCGGGCCGCGCATGTGCTTTTTGGCATCGTTCGCGTCGGTGAAGTGTCCGGTGGATTCGATCACGACCTGCGCGCCCACCGATTCCCAAGGCAGCGCTCCCGGATCTCTCTCTTTAAATACTTTGATGGTCTTGTTGTCGATGCTAATGCTGTCGGCGCCGGCGCTGATCTTGTTCGGCAAATTGCCGAGAATGGAATCGTATTTCAGCAGGTGTGCCAGCGTCTTAGGATCGGTGAGATCGTTGACCGCCACAAATTCCAGGTTGGGGTCGTTGAGCGAGGTGCGCAAAACGTTGCGGCCGATGCGGCCAAATCCGTTGATACCAACTTTGATTGCCATGCTTCCTCCAGAATGATTTATGAGTGCGACAGCGGAATCTACTGGGCCCTATAGCGGGACAGATGATGTTAGCAGGAGCGGGGAATCGGCGTAAATGATCGCGGTCGCATTGCGAATCGTTTGGTTCCCGATCACGGAACGGTGTGCGCCTAATCCTTGACAATATTACGGAAAGGTCAATTCCACGTAGGTATCCGTCCTCCACCAGATCAGCGGTAGCCGAGCCATCCAATACTTCCGGTTGATGGTTTGACGTGCGTGGGCATGCTCTGCCGGCGGCAGGATTCGTGCCGACGCTACGAATTCCGGACCGGTCACTTTGCCCCGGATGGTGCAAGGAGCGACTCGCACCTGCGGGTTATTGCGAATGCGCTTTGTCTTGCCCATATCGCTGCGCGTCATTACATACAGCTTGCCGGCTTCTTCTCCAAACCATACTGGAGTCGGAACGGCAGCGCCGTTCTTGCGATACGTGGTTAGCGAAATATATTTCTGATCGCGGATGGCGGCTGGGATTGCTTCGGACATAACCTTATTGTAAGGGAGCCGATCTTACTCGACGGAGAGCGCGCAGCACCCAGGGGCGACAGTACGCGTCCGGAGTGGTTCGCTCCTACCATAACTGATTGATCCCACCCTCGATTCTGTGTTAAAAGCCTTGCATGCGTAAATGGATGCGCGACCGCTTGCAGCGTCGCAAAAAGTCACCTGCTACTCCGTCCGATCAACCCACTCCTCCTCCGCTGCAACCGGCCTATTTTGACGCGAAACAGGCGGTCGGCGCGGAGTCTGAGGCCGCCAGTCAAAACTCCGAAGCTTCGGCTGCACCGGTGGAGGAGCCGGAAGGCCGGCCGGTTCCGGGATCCGGTCCCAGTTTCGAAGAGCACGCAGAAGGTGCGCCCGCATCCTCACAGCCTGCCCCGCGCGGTTCGGCGCCGGCCGGGCGGAGTCGCCGACGTCGCGGAGGTCGTGGACGCGGAGGTCGAGGACGCGAGCAAGCCGTGGCTCAAGCTTTTGCTCCTGCCGCTGTGAAAGGATCCATTCCATCATTGCCTGTTGAAGCGGCGGAAGAGGAGATGCCCGATGCAGGAGAAGGAGCGGCAGAGGTAGAAGCTGAAGGTCAAACGGCTGAGCCGATTGCCGCACCCGCGCCGAAAGCTCCCACGCCCGCCGCTGCGCCGCACCGTCCGCCAAAAGGCGTGGTCGTTCTGGCCATTGGATTGCCAGGCTCCGGAAAGAGTTCGTGGTTCAAGCGCCACAACGTGGTACCGCTTTCGAGCGATATGGTGCGATCTTTATTGTTTGACGACGTTCGCGAACAGCGTTTTCAGGATCTCGTCTTCTCGAATCTCCGCTCGATGCTGAAAGCGCGGCTCATCGCCAAGCGTCCCACCAATTATGTAGACGCGACCAACCTCACGCCGCAAGAACGCCAGCACTGGATCAAACTGGCCAAGGATTATCAGTATGAAGTTCACGCCGTTTTTTTCGATGTGCCGCTGGAGGTCTGCGTGGAGCGCCACCAGCGCCGAGACCGCGTGGTTCCCGAAGATGTAATGCGCCGCATGGCCGCTAAACTGAAGCCGCCCGCGTTCGAAGAGGGTTTCGCAAAGATCACTGTCGTGCGGGTGAAGAAGAAGGAGTCGGCAACCTAGTTACGTCCGCAACGCGTTTCGTTGCTCACCAAATACCTCGGCCCGGGACGGTCAGATTATGGTTGGGCGTGGGATAGCAAAGTCCACGAAGAAGAAATCGAAACCGAACCGCGGACCGCAGCCGAGCCGTCCTCACATGCCCGGTTATGGCCTGCCACAGGGCGACAGGGGCCTGCTTCGGTGGAGTTGGGCTGAGCAGCGGCTGAAGCAGTCGCATAACTACTGGATCACCACCGTCAAGCCCGATGGTTCGCCGCACACCATGGTGGTCTGGGGCTTGTGGCAGGATGGCCGATTCCTGTTTAGCACTGGCAGCAAATCCCGCAAAGCGCGCAACCTGGCGCAAAATGCCAACTGCGTCGTATGCACGGAGCACGCTAACGAAGCGGTCATCGTCGAGGGGACGGCGGAAATTGCTGACCTAGCTGCGCGGCAGAAGTTCCTGCCCATCTACGAGCGCAAGTACAAATTCGACATGAGGGGAATGGAGCAGGACATTCTGTCGATGAAAGAGCCGGTCTTCGCGGTGCGCCCACGCTTGGCGTTTGGTCTGTGGGAGAAGCACTTCGTGGGCAAATCCACGCGCTGGAAGTTCGATTAGCGTGGCGCGGGCGCGTCGATTTTAATCCCCCACCAATTCGATTTCCTCAGAGTCGAGTTGGTCGGAGGGGCGGCTGCTGATTCTGGCAAGCCAGAAGCTTAATAACGAAACTCCTCCCAACCGCGCAACGCAACCGGGCCACGCGGCCCAACGCCAGAACCAGTCGGTCAGCGTAGCGCCGGCGCTTCCCCCCAGGTAGTAGAACGTCACATAGAGTCCCGCGGCAGAGGAACGTGCGCGGCCGGCGATTGCGCCCGTCTGCACTGTGGCTGCCGCTTGCGCCACGAAAACGCCCGAAGAAAAGAGGGCTAGGCCAGCGATAACCACGGGCAGGGTCTTGACCAGAGTGAGGAGCAGTCCCGCGATCATCATGCTGCAATAGAGGATGGTGGTGTGGCGAAAGCCGAAGCGATCCATGAACCATCCGGACTGCGGCGTGATCACGACTCCAAGCAGGTATACAAAAAAGATGCTGCCCAGCTGCGCGGAATTCAGATGGAAAGGTGCGGCGGCAAGGTAGAAATTTGCGTAAGTAAAGCACCCCACCAGCGCGAACAGGACGGTCGCGCCCATGACAAAGTTGGCCAGAAGGCGCGGATTGCGCAAGTGTTCTTTGGCATGGTTCACAACCTGCCGCAGGTGTTCGGCGGGCACGAAATTCCTGGCTAAAGGAAGCCAGGCACGGACCATAACCGCACCGATCAAGTTGAGGCCGGCGAGCACTAAGAAGGTGGCGCGCCAATGCCAGTGCGTGGCGATCACTCCGGAAATAAAGCGTCCGAGAAATCCGCCGAACACCGTTCCCGTTACATACGCGGACATGGCACGGCCCACGCCGCGTCCGGCCCATTCCTCATTTACGTAAGCGAGCATGACCGCGATGACACCCGGCACGAAAAGGCCCTGGGCAAAGCGCCAGAAAATAAGCGCGCGCAGGCTGGTGGAGGTTGCCGCCAGGGCTGTTGGAATGACCAGAAGGAACAACGAAGGTACGATGACTTTCTTGCGCCCGCGGCGCTCGGCAATCATACCGATCACAGGCGCGGTCAGGGCGGTGGCAAAAATGGTGGCGCTGACCGTGAAGCTGACCGCCAGTTCGGAGGCATGAAATATCTGCCGCAACAGCGGCAGCAGCGGCTGAGTGCAGTAGACGTTGAGAAACGTGCACATGCCCGCCAGCATGGTTGCAACCGCCGCCTTGTCGAGTTTTTGCAAGGGAACCGGAAACTCCGCTCTGCCGGGTTGATGATATGCGAAGTTCTGTTCTTCTCGTGGCGGATTACTTCAGGCCATCCACCACGTAGAGGTCGGAGAGCACACGGAGTGTGGAATAAGCATAAGATTTGCCGTCCGCGCTGAACTTGATGGTCGAAATCCCTTGCACGCCGGCAAGGTCGGCAGGAGCGATTTCCTTCCAGGGCTGGCGGCGGCCGGTAGCGAGATCCACAAGCGCAATCCTGAGTGGGACGCCGTGGGTTGCCGTGAGCAAATTCTTGCCGTCGGCAGAAAAGCCGAGGGCGACCTCATCGGCGCTCAAGGAGAAGTTGAGTTTCTGCGCTTCGCCGGCCGCGATCGGATATAGCCAAAGCTGACGTCTTTCGTCTCTCGCAAGAAGGTATTTTCCATCTGGGGTAACGCGGGCACCAGTTGTGCCCTCGGGCGTGAGAGCGCGAGGCTTACCGCCTTGGATGTCCAATAGATAAGAGCGCGCCCGTTGTCCTGACTGGGCGGACGAGAAAACGATGGACTTACTGTCCGGTAACCAGGCCTCGGCAAAGTTGTCGGATTTGCCGTCAGTGAGTTGCCTGGGCTCGCCGACGCCCGTGGGAAGCAGCATCAATTTAGCGGGAAACCCTACAATGGACACAACCCATTGACCATCCGGCGAGAGTGCGCCAAAGCCACCGTCGCCGAGTCGAATGGCTGGCGAACCATCGGTCTTGCGGAGAAACATGCTGTAGTTGGTACCTTCGGCTTCGCCGGTTTCCGAGAAGATGATGGTCTTCCCGTCCGGGGAGATATCGGCGAGCAGCGACCAGTCGAACCAGGTGAGGCTGCGTTCGCGCGTGTCGCCGGGAGCGAGAGCGGTAAGGCTCATGCGAGATTTGTCGGCGGTGAGGATAACCAGACCAGTGCGGCTAATGTCGTGCAGAGTCAGACCGCCCGGGGCGCGGTAAATCAGCCGCTCCTTGCCGGAAAAATCCAGAGCATAGACGGAACGCTCCGACCCGGCGGGGACGGCCGAGAACCAAACTTCTTTGCCATTTGGAGCCCAGGCCAGTCCCTCGACACTTGAGTAGAAAGAAGAACTGGCTTTGGAACTGCCGTGGGTATCGATGATGACCACGCGCCCATCGTCGCCGCCGACGACATGGTCCGCGAGGGCTAGAAATTCTCCACTGGGCGAGAACCGCACATGGCTGACCCAGCCGCGAGGCTCGTAGATTACATTGCCCACCGGAAATTCCAGGTGCAGAGAAGCCAGAGTGCCGGGGCGCACCACGGCAAGAGATTGGCCATCGGGGGTCCAGTCTGCCCAAAACACCTTGTCGAGCACCTCGCGCGGTGCGCCTCCAGCCAGCGGAACGCGCGCCAGAGTTCCGCCCTGCGCGAAAGCGCCGGTGGTCGTGGGATGCAGGGAAATCGCCATCTCCCCCTTGGAAGAGACGGAGAGAATTTGAGCGGGCGGCAAGCCGAGCGTTCGGGAGTCGGTGCTGTCGAAGCGGGTGGAAAAAATTTCCTGCGGTTGACCTTCCCAGGCAGCACCGTAAAGGATGGTTTGTCCGTCCGGCGCAAAGCGGGCGGCCCAGACAGTCCCGTTGCGGAAAGTGACTTCGTGAAAGATTGGATTCGCTGCGGCCGCGCCGCGATGTGCGAACTCATAAATCGCCACCCACGACCCCAGCAGCAGCAATCCACCGAGCAAGGGCGGCAGCCAGCGACGGGCGGACGGTTCCTCCGCGATGGCCCGCATACCGCTGCGGGTGGAAGTCGAAATCTCAGTCAGAGCGCCGAGGTTGAAGGCCACATCGCGAGCGGATTGAAAGCGCTCGGCGGGATTTTTNNGCGCGCTTGCCGGAGAGCATCTCGTAAAGGATGGCGCCGAAGGAAAAGATGTCGGAACGCGCGTCAGCGGGTTTGCCACGGACTTGCTCGGGTGACATATAGCCGACGGTGCCCATGACGGTTCCGGCGTCGGTGCCAGCGACTTGCTGCGTGGGCGCTTCGCCGGAGGCGTCGGCTTCGGGACGGGTGAATTTGGCGAGTCCAAAGTCCAGAATCTTGGCGCGCCCGTCGTGGGTGATGAAAATATTCTCCGGCTTCAGATCGCGATGGACGATGCCCTTGTCGTGGGCGGCGGCCAGACCGTTCGCGATTTGCTGCGCGTAGTCGATTGCCTTGCGGGAGGGAAGCGCGGTGTCGCGCAGGCGGTCGCGCAAAGTCTCGCCTTCCAGCAGTTCGGAGACTACATAGGGCGCGCCGCGGTCTTCGCCGATATCGTAGATGGAAAGAATATTGGGGTGATTGAGCGCCGCTGCGGCGCGGGATTCCTGCGCGAAGCGCTGCAGGCGATCGGGATCGGCGGAAAATGTCGCGGGAAGAATTTTAATGGCGACGTCGCGGTTAAGGCGGGCATCGCGGGCGCGGTACACTTCACCCATTCCGCCCGCGCCTAGCGGCGATTGAATTTCATAGGGACCAAGCTTCGAGCCAGAGGTGAGAGCCATGGGTGCGGCCAATTATAGCCCAAGGCCGTGCCGCAATGCGGATCCGACAATTTTCAGTTCTCTTCTTTCAGTTCTCTTCCTGCGGCCGCATCTTTCCGGTTCGCAGATAACGGTTGTGCCAGCCCAGAGATTCGGTTAGCAGATGCGGCGTGTGTTTGCCGAAAGACAGCCGTTCCGACCGGTTGAGATAGTCGAGGAGCAAAGGCTTGTAGTCCGGGCTGGAGCACTTCTCGATGATGAGGTGCGCGCGCTGGCGCGGCGAGAGTCCACGCAGGTCGGCGAGTCCGTGCTCGGTGACAATGACCTGCACATCGTGTTCCGTGTGGTCGACGTGCGACACCATCGGCACAATGGTCGAGATGGTTCCCTGTTGTGCAGTTGACGGGGCCATAAAGATCGACAGGTATCCGTTGCGGGCGAAGTCTCCGGAGCCGCCTATGCCGTTCTGGATGCGGGATCCCATGACATGCGTCGAGTTGACGTTGCCGTAAATATCGGCTTCGATCATACCGTTCATGGCGATTACGCCGAGCCGGCGAATGATTTCGGGATGATTGGAAATTTCCTGCGGACGCAGCACGATACGGCTATGGTAGCTGGCCATATCGGCATTCACTTCCGTCAGCATCGCGGGGCTGAGCGAGAATGCCGTGGCCGAGGCCGATGTCACCTTGCCCGACTTCAGCAGACGAATCATTCCGTCTTGAATTACTTCCGTGTAGGAAGTGAGATCTCGAAACGGGCCTTCTTCGAGTCCGAAAAGAACCGCATTCGCAATATTGCCGACGCCGGACTGCAGCGGGAGCAGGTTCGCAGGCATACGGCCCTTCTGTACTTCCCAACTGAGGAATTCGAGGATGTGGCCGGCGATAAGCCTGGAAGCCGCATCGGGCGGCTTAAAGTCGCTGTTGCGATCGGGAGAATCCGTCAGCACGATGGCGACGACCTTCTCCGCGGGAACTTCGAGGTACGGCGTGCCGATGCGCTGGCCGGGGCGCAGCAGCGGAATCGGTCCGCGGTTGGGAGGCGGCTGCAACCCGTAGTAAATGTCGTGCATGCCCTCGAGCGCTGACGGCTGCCAAGAGTTGACCTCTAGGATCACGCGGTCGGCCTGATCGATCCAAGTCTTATTGTTGCCGATCGAGGAACTCGGGACGAGGCGCCCGTCTTCCAGCACAGCGGTGACTTCGATCAGCGCGACATTGAGCTTGCCGAGGAATCCATACTCGACGAATTGAGCGACATGGCTTAGGTGAATATCCATGTAATCCATTTCGCCGGCATTAATCCGCTTGCGGGTTTCTGGATCGGATTGATAGGGCAGGCGAAGATGGATGCCTCCGGCCATAGCGAGCGCTCCGTCCAGCTCCGGGCCGGTGGACGCTCCGGTGAAGACACTCACCTGAAACTTTTGCCCGCGGAAGTGGGCGTCCGCTATGCGATGCGCCAGTTCGATGGGAACCACCTTGGGGTAGCCCGATCCGGTGAAGCCACTCATGCCGATCTGATCGCCGGTGTTGATGAGAGCGGCAGCTTCGCCGGCGCTCATGATCTTCCGCGCCAGACTGGAGTTCAAAACGCGTGTGGTGGTTGGGGAAACCATTGTAGCCATGTCGCAAGCCCTTCGACGGAGAATGACTTGATTGCGCTTTAACTGTATGGTCGGGGCGTCCCGGCGTCTGTGAGCTAGATCACATTTTGGAAGAAATGGCCATAAACATCGGCCAGCAGGGGGTACCCCAGAGGTTAAGTGGGGTTCGCGTATGATATTTCGGTGTTTTGCTGAGTACGGCGTAGTGCTTCGGGAGCATCCCAAAAACTCATGAATAAGAAATTCCGCGTTTTTGCCACTTGTGACATCGGAGAAGCCATTGACCTGCTGCGCAACCGGGGCTACGAAGTCGAGGTCTATCCGCAGCCGGAAGCGCCGCCGAAAAATCTGATCATTGCCAAGGTTAAGTCCGGAATTCATGGACTCATCACCACTCTGCGCGATCCGATCGACGCCGAGGTTTTTGAGGCTGGCAAGAACACGTTGCAAGTCGTGGCGCAGTTTGCAGTCGGGGTCGACAACATCAATCGTGCCGACGCCAACCGCTTCAAGATTCCTTTCACCCACACGGCGGACGTTTTGACCGAGGCTACTGCTGAATTCGCCTTTTTCATGCTGGGGATTCTGGCGCGCAAGATGTGGTCCGCCGAGCATCTCACGCGCGACAACCAGTGGGGATACTGGCATCCCTACTTGCCGTTTCTGGGCGACGAAGTCACGGGCAAAACCATTGCGATCATTGGCACGGGACGCATCGGGTTAGCCTTGATCAAGAAATGCGCCGGCTTCGACATGAACATATTGTGCTATGACCCGGCGTATGAGAACCATGATTACATCAAGGCCATTCAAGAGACCATGGACTTGCGCCATACCCGCGGCATCTCGAAGGAAAAGAATTGGATCAAGTATGTGACGTTTGAAGAGGCTCTTCTCCATGCCGATTTCGTCAGCGTTCATGTTCCGCTGTTGCGTCCTGACGAAAGCGCAACGCCCACCTACCATTTGTTCAACGAGCGGACGTTGAAGCTGATGAAGCCAACGGCTTTTCTGGTGAACGACTCGCGCGGTCCAGTGGTGGATGAAGCGGCGCTGGTGCGCGCGTTACGCGAAAACTGGATCGCTGGCGCGGCGCTCGATGTGTACGAGAAGGAGCCCTTGCCGGCCGACTCTCCGCTACGTGATCCCGCGATTGCCGACCGCTGCCGCCTGTTCCCGCACTTTGCCAGTGCCGCGCGCATCACGCGGCTCTCCACCGATCCCAACAAAGGCATGGCGGGCCGCTGCGTGCAGGGATTGATTGACGTGCTCGAAGCCAACTATGACGGCGATGTCACGAAAATGCCCTATGTGGTAAACAAAGAGGCGTTTGGAAAGGATTAGAGAGGACCTCTTTTTACTGCGGGGCCAACGGTGTTACCGTATAAAATTTCCCTACGCCATGTGGGCTTTGCGTTGGCGGGACGCAACGCAGTTAATGGTAGTTAGCGGGAAGTCCTTCGCAAATCGTTGAAAACGTTTATACTTATAGCTGGCAGTGCCGATACCTGGAACTGGCACTCCCCGTGCAAAAGTAATGGCGGGATTAGTAGGGAACCAACGACTGTACCAGGGCCTGCATCACATTATGCGCGAGAATCCCAGTCGCGCCGAGATAACTGATCTAAGGAGCTCCTCAAATATGAACCGCACTTCGTTAACGATTTTACTGGCGGCCAGCATGGCACTCACCATCGGCTGTACCAGCAAGAATTATGTAAAGCAGCAGACGACGCCGCTGATCAACAAGACGAACGAGCTTGACGATATGACGGCGAAAAACAGCAAAGACATCAAGGATGTGGACGCCCGAGCGCAGGCTGGCATCCAGGCGGTGAACGCCAAGACGACGGAAGTCGATCAGAAAGCGCAGACCGCAGGGCAGAACGCAGCTCAGGCACAACAGATGGCGGACGCAGCGAATGGCCGCGTCGGCGTCCTGACCAATACCGTGGCGAACCTGGACAATTATCGTCCGGTGGCGGAGACCTCGGTGAAGTTTGGTTTTAACCGCGACAATCTCACACAGCAGGCCAAAGATTCTCTCGATCAGATGGCCGGGAACATTTCGAGCACCAAGGGCTACATTATTACGCTGGAAGGCAGCACGGATTCAGTGGGATCAGCCGAGTACAACTATGACTTGAGCCAGCGGCGGGCGAACTCGGTGATCCAATATCTGGCTTCGAAGTACAACGTTCCGGCGCACAAAATTTATGTGATCGGACTAGGCAAAGACAAGCCGGTCGAAACCAACAAGACGAAACAGGGCCGTGCTGGTAACCGCCGAGTCGATGTCCGACTGATGACGAATACGGTGGGCGATACGAATCAACCAGCGACCCCCGCGACGACTGGGCAGAATAA
>PKVZ01000047.1:14895-23785 GCA_003131635.1 Acidobacteriaceae bacterium | reverse complement strand
TGGAACGTAACCCTCTCCGCCGTGGCCCGCCTCCTCTACTACGCCGTAGGCTGCGCCGCTCTGCCCATCCTGCGTCGCAAGCAGCCGGAAGGCGCAAGCGCAATGTTCCACCTGCCCGCCGGAAATTTCTTTGCTGCGCTTGGCGTGATCCTGTGCGTGATCCTGGTAACGCGCGTAGATTTTGGCCAATCCCTGATCCTGGTCGCGACGATTGTGCTGGCGTTCGTGAACTGGGCGGTTGTGGCTCGCCGAAGCGCGGCCGGCTAGCGGAGGCAGATGCCCGGCAGAATTTCACTTCCCAGACAAATCCCTTTCAAACTGCTCCAAAAGACGGAGGTGTACATCTGTCGGCAGTGGAGCGTCGGAAAAGTACTTGTTCTCAGAAAACGGTGTGTTGTCTCGACGTTGGATAGAGAATCGCCCGAGCGGGTGCTTCCTCGTTAGCTGGTCATAGTCGATGCTGAGGATCGACAGATCATATTTCAGATTTTCTCCCATGGTATCGGCCACGCCCTTACCGACAGAAGCTGCTAGCTTTTCAACTGCTGAACTAGCGCCTGTCATCTGAACAGTACTTCGGAACGTGACGTTGCTTGCATACTGCCACCTTTTGACCATATCTGGCCTGTATACAAACCCGAGTTCCTTGCGTCCCCACTCGAACGCTTCCTCGAGTAAACGCCTTGATTCCTGAGTGGAGATTCTTGTATCTAGGACAATTCCATAGGTGTAGATGACAAGCTGCTCTATGACGGTATCTCCAAGTCGCCCAAAGCCGAAGGCCACTCCTTTGGACTCATCGAAGTCCTCAAGTTTCTGAGGAAACTTCTGGAAGTTGTAGCGGGCGACGAGAGCTTTGGTGAGGTCGGGGTAGAACACCGCACCCCTTGGATTTAAATCGGTGGGCTCAACCCAGGCCATGGCTCTTGCTAGAATAATCGACGCTAACTCCATTTATGCACGACCTCCCTGGGATGCACCGTAGGCTTGGCGACTCGTGCCGGAAAAACCAGCAAGGACCTCGTCAAATCCAGCCGCCTCACCGCTCTGGAAACTTGAGGTCGCAACAGACGCGTTCGGCGCGAGGTAGTAGGCTCGCGGAGCCGGCTCATGGGCAGACGAAATTGCCTGCAGCGAACCGGACCGAATCTGGGCGCAGCCGTATGAAAGAAGCGACAGGATGTATTGATTCAAGCTGGAACTCTCCTGTTGGGCCTGAATCGCCAGTCTGCGATGAATATACTTCGGCATTCGCAGCAGTATGCGTCCGCTGTATTCCTCAGCGACGCTGGGCTCCGGAATGTCGAGGCCGGCACTTATCCGCGACTCCATCCACGACCGCATCGCCTCGCGACCGTTCGCGATTGCCTCATCCGGTGTTTTTCCATCCGCCACGCAGCCAGGAAGGTCATCGATCTCCACGATCCAGTCACCCTCGTCGTCCTGGTACAACCTCTTGTGGTAGTTCAAAGCGAGATAGTGATCTAATCTGCTCATACGGATTCCCCTGTTCGCCTCGTCATCGCTCCGGTGTCGTCAATCGCTTTCGGGGTCATATAAGTCGATCATCGCCATAGCGTCCAAGAACTTCATGATGTAAGGCTTTTTCACGCAGCCAGCATGCGGTTTTGAGATATTGAACGTCTGACCCCCAGCCGTAAACGCATGATGCGGATTGCCATGATGGTTGAAATCGGGGAAAAGCGGGCGGATGTGGGCGTCCAGCAGGTTCTCGATCTCGTCAAACCGACCATCTTTCGGATTCGCGGCCATCTCCCGGATCTTCGCCCTAAATGCGTTGTCGGTCCATGGCATCTGAACGATGATACTATATGTAGTATCGCCAAGCAAGGCATGGTTGTACAGATTACGGATGGAGGAGGCTCCCAACAATTCCGGACAATTCCCTTGACTTCGATTCCCAAACCTGAGACGCTATCTCTATACGCATTGGTTCTTTGACATAAGAATAGCAATGAGATATAAGCCTCGCGAATGTAATATTTTGCAGCCAGGGCGCTGATTCCAAAGCGCTTAGCCAGGCAAGAGCTACCTAAGCCCTTTGATTGTAATACTTTGCGAGTAAGTTATTCGCTATCAAGATTTTAGCCAGATCAACCCCAGACCAAAAGATCGTAACCGACTGATTCAATAGATTTTGACGGGTTCGATCCGCGAATTTGTTTAATCTGGATCGATCTTGCCGAAGCCGACCCGAAGCCCGATAGCCGAAGCCCGAAGCCGAGCGCCTACAGTCCCCGCTGCTCCATCTCCAACAGAGTCTTCTTCCTCTCCACGCCCCAGCGATAGCCGCTGATCCTGCCATCTTCCCGGACCACGCGATGGCACGGAATCGCAACCGCGACTGGATTGGTCGCGCACGCACGCGCCACGGCGCGGCTGGCGCGGGGTTGCCCAATCGCCTTCGCCACCTGACCGTAAGACCGCGTCGCGCCGAATGGGATCGACTGCAGATAGGTCCACACGCGCCGCTGAAAGGCAGTTGCGCGGATATCCAAAGGCAGCGCGGCATTCAACTCGCGCCCGGTCATTTTCGAGAGCAAGGCTGCGACCCACGCTTGCAGTCCGCCGTCGTAGGGCTTGCGCATGGCAAAAGGAAACTCGCGCTTCAAGCCTTCGATCAACTCGCCATCGGAGCCCGCGAACTGGATCGAGCAAATGCCAAGGTCAGTCGCCGCAATCAGCATGCGTCCCAGCGGCGAGTCGGCGCAAGCATAGCGAATAGCGGCAGCGATGGCGCCGCGGCGATATTTGTCGGGCGTCATTCCAAGTTGCGATGCGGTTTTCTCGTAAAGCCGGCTGCTGGAGCCGTAACCCGCGTCATACATGGCGCGAGTCACATTGTCGCCGGATTGCAGATTGCGCTTGAGCTGGCGC
Organism: Acidobacteriaceae bacterium; assembly: GCA_003131635.1. Lineage (GTDB taxonomy): Bacteria > Acidobacteriota > Terriglobia > Terriglobales > Acidobacteriaceae > Sulfotelmatobacter. The sequence goes on along the minus strand of PKVZ01000047.1, from coordinate 20,887 downwards.
AACCGGCAGGAATCGGCGTACTCGCGCGGGGTGATTCCCAGCGCCGCCTTGAAGCGCCTTTGCAGATGGAACGGGCTTTGCCGAAACGCCTTGCCGAGCCGCTCGAGCGTGATCGGCTCATCGAGATGCTGTTCGATGTAGCGGCAGATCTCTTTCGCAGAATCGGATTGTGCGTGGCCGCTGACTGACCTGGGCCGGCAACGCAGGCAAGCACGAAAGCCGGCTTTCTCCGCCTGCTCGGGCCGCGAGAAAAACGTCACATTCTCACGCCGCGGCCGCCGCGCCGGGCACGATGGCCGGCAGTAGACGCCAGTCGTTGCGACGGCGAAGACAAACTTTCCGTCGTGGCCGGAATCACGCGCCACCACAGCATCCCAGCACTGGCCCTCAATTACACGATCGTAATTTAGCCGATCGCGATTTACACGATCGGCGTCGGCTGGCTTGTTCGATTTGGCACGAGCCACTGGCATCAGGTTGGTTCTGTCCTCTGCGAGTATGGCATCGGCAGTCACATCAGGGAAAGTATTGTTGGCGACAGTCATGATAGGAACAGCTTAGGTTGACGGCTTAGCAGCGGGCTATCCGAATCTTGCGGACAAAGTGAGATTCTTGAACCAGTTCTCCGCACTCAGCTCGCGCAACATTGCGCCCGCTGCCGGAAACGGGTTAGAGTTCCCTTGAGCTTTCTTAACTCATTTTTCGAGGGTCAATTTCATGAGGAACATCCGAGCAGTGGCAGTGGGAGTACTTATAACGGTGCTTCTGAGCGTTGGTTTGGCACAAAATGCGGCCCAGCACTTGTTCAGCGCCGACGAACTCAAAAACGTTGTGCCTTCCGAGTTCTTTTTCCGCGGAAAGAAAGCGCCCACCCAGCTGCGGAATGCGACCGGATTTCAAACCGCCGATGGCAAGGCCACATTCGCCGCTCTGGTGGATGCTTCGGGATACTCCACCGCCATCCAGGAAAAATATCAGGGTATGCTCGTCACCGAATCCAAACTGAATATCGGAGGCTCGGAACTGGCGCCCGGGTTGTATGGCTTTGGATTCACGGCAGACAAGTTCATAGTCATGAATGTGGCGAACGAAGACGCACTCAGCGTCCCCTACCAGACGGATGCATCGTTGAAGCGTGCGGTTCCCCTGAAACTGGCAGAGGACGGAGCCGCCTACAAGCTTTACGCCGGAAGGAAATGGGTTGCGCTGAAGCTGGAATAACTCTGCTTGCGTTGGGAGTCCGGTACCTCCAAAAATTGCCCGTAAGCTGCTTGTTTAGAGCGCACGGGCTTTTTTATGCGTGCTCGCAGATGGGTTTTTCTAAAGTCTTGCGGCATTTATGCCGATGGCCTAGACAGGGCGCCATGGGCTAATAGTCGTGGCCGTGCTCCGTAGGAGCAACGAGGAGAACCCATGTCAATTACTCAGATTTCGGCTGCAGGTCTAAGTCAGGACGTGCTGCTGTCAAGCAACCCTCCTCAGCAACAGGCATTGCAGACTTTACAAAGCAGCCTTTCGTCGGGCGACCTGAACGGCGCGCAGTCGGCGTTTCAGACGCTGCAGACGCTGTTCCAGAATTCAGAACTTACCACTGGCAGCACCTCGGTAAGCAATTCTCAACTCGCCACTGATCTATCAGCGCTCGGCAGCGCACTGAGTTCAGGCGATCTATCCACTGCACAGTCTGCTTTCACCACTGTTAAGGGCGATTTGAACAACTCTCCCTCGACGGCGGCGGTTAGTGAGGATACTGCCGCAGCCCAATCCCTGCAGCTGGTCGAAGGAATTCTTAGCACATTGAATGCAAGCACTGTTTCTTCCAGCAGCATCGACAACACGACTTCCATATTGCAAAGCGTGTGTGCCAGCCAGAGTGGCCTGAACGTGCTTGCCTAGAGCGGGTGGTTGGTTTTCCAGGAAGCCGCGCAGAGGCCTTTCTGCGAACCTTCTGATTCTCAGGGTTAATTTCCCAGCGGCTGAAAGGGGCCGATCATGCTGGATACTCCGGCGCGCTTGCGCAATTCGGTGAGCAGGGCGCTGGCCGCATTCGTATAAGTCTTGCTGGGGTCGGAAGGATCGGCCCACACAGCGTCGTAGACGATTTGCGCCGCATCTTTCACATCCATGTGCAGAGCGGCTTCGCACACGTCGACGCGTTCCTGCAAGCGGTCGTAACAGGGCTTGCAGATCGAAGCCGCCTCGGCGCCTTGAACGTGGTATTCGCCTAATGTGCAGACGACTGGCGAATTCGCCACTTCGGCATGCGCCGCAAACAGCTGCGATTTGAACTCCTTCAGGAAAGCTTCCCTTTCCTTGTCCACAACGGCAGGATCGGGAACGGGCTCGGCAGCGGCCTGCGATTTCGGGATCACAGGGACGACATTGGGGGAAACCCGCTCTGTGTTCTTGCAAGTCGGACAAACATCGAGGTTCGCAGGATAATAGAGGTGACACTGGGCGCAGGGCATTCCGTAGTGTGAGGACTTGCGCGGGGATTCACCCGGAGCGGCGGCGCCGATCCAATCCGGTTTTGCGGAAGGCAGATGGCGCAGATCGTTTCTCATGTCGGTTTCTGCCTGCGGAATGGAATGCGCCAGTTTAGTGGCTGCGCCTTGTGCGGATCGCGTCAGGTCCATGATGGATTCCCTCACATCCCCTAGTGTAGGTAACTCTTCGGTCTGTTTAAAAATGCCGGGAGTACACAACCGGCACTGTCCTAATGCCTAGCGCGAGTTCGATTCTTTCATCAGTTTGAGTAGTTCCTCGCGACGGGCGCGATAGAGTGTGCGCTCGGGATCGAGCCGCGCAGCGGCGTCCAGTTCGGACAAAGCTTCTTCATAGCGGTCCATGGTCATCAGACAGGCCGCCAGCGAAAAGTGGTTGTCGGGTGAAGCATTCAGCCGAACCGCTTCCCGGAATTCCTTTTCTGCAGCCGCTAGTTTCTGTTGGCGAAAGAGCGCGGTTCCAAGACCTTGATGGGCGCTGTCGGAATCTGGGTTCAGGGTAACCGCCAGACGTAACTCTCGGACACCTTCCTCCAACTGCTCATCCAGCACCAGGGCTTCGCCGAGCATGCGATGTTCGGTGGAACTCGAAGGATTTTGGCGAACCGCCAACTCCCATTCCTGGATAGCATTGCCATAATCTTTTTTCGACATGTAGGCGCGCGCCAGGCAACCGTGGCCCTGTTCCCACTCGGGATGCCGGCGGTAAAGTTCGCGCAGTTCGAGCAGAGCGGCGTCGAAGTCGCCTTGGTCACAATAAGTGTTGCCCAGGTTGTTGCGAACCGAGGCTTCCTCGGGCGCAAGACGTTTGGCTTCGCGATATTCGGTGATCGCCTCGTCGAGCCTGTTTTGTTGATGCAGAGTCAATGCCAGGTTGGAATGAGCCTCCCAGAAGGCTGGGTTCAGATGAATGGCCTCGCGATAGGCGGTGATGGCCGCGGGCTGATTTCCGGCTGCGTGCAGCGTGATGCCCAAATCGTAATAAGTATCAGGATTGGCGTTATCGCGGGCGAGCGACTCGCCGAAGGCGTGAACGGCAGCGGCGTATTGTCCGTTGGAATAGAGAGCGAGGCCGAGAAACTGGTAGGCTTCGGCGTTTTGCGGATCCATGCTCAGGGCGGTGCGGGCCTCGGCAATTGCATTCGGACCGTCATCGAGGCGATAGAAAATGTAGGCTAGGCTGCTGTGATTTTCGGGAAAATCGGGCATGAGTTCAGCGGCCAGGCTGACCTCGTCGAAGGCATCGTCCCAGCGTTCCTGCCGGACGAGCATACCCCCAAGAGCGAAGTGCAGCGCGGCATTCTGAGGATCGGAGATTAAGGCGGGGCGCAGATCGAGTTCGGCCTGGTGAAAGTGCTGGGCTTTGGCGTCGGCCGCGGCTTTTAACAGCGGCGCGGGCATCTCGGACGTTGCGGTATTGGCCACGGAAGGCTTCAGATTCGAGAGTGTTTGGATCAGGCTGGTAGCGGCGCCTGCGGCTTCGAATTGGCGAATCTGGTCCTTGCCAAGGACCTCGGCCAGACCGCGCTCTTGAATGATGCGAACCAGGCGCGCGCTGGGTACCCCGGCCGTGAGCCAAGCCATTAATTGAATACAGTTAACGGGCTTGGTCTCGCTGCACTGGGCAGCAAGCGCCACCCCAAGGAGAAAGACAAATGCTGACAGGCCCTTGCGCTTCACTCGACTCTCCGGAGACGGTTTGCCTTGCTGGGTTGCGCTGGCAGAACCGCTTATTGCTGCGGAGTGCAGCGCTAATCTCGAACCGCTGATTTACATTAGCCTGCGGGCGCAGCTGGAGGTAAGGTCACGGAAGTAACGGGCTGGGACAACGGGAATTTATCGGTCACGAGACGTTGTGACTTCGATCACAGCGCCCGCCCTCGGCATGGGCAAGAATGAGTCAGTGGCTGAAGCATAGGTTGATACCGTGCTGGGAGGTTTGACTTCCTTGTAGCCGTCCGGTAGCGTATAAGCATCTAGTAGTGTGGTTCTTGGGAGGTTCCGATGTTTGAGGGATTGTTTCAACCAACGCACCTGATCATCATTTTTGCGATTGCCCTGCTGGTTTTCGGTCCCAAAAAGTTACCTGAACTGGGTAAAGGCTTGGGCGAAGGGATTCGTGCCTTGAAAGAGGGCATGAAGGATACTCCCGCTCAAGCGTCGACCGACCAGAGCAAGACCGCCGAAAATAAGGAACCCAAGGCCTAACCGAAGTTCCTTTCGCGGGCGGTGTCTGTTTTATCATTGAGCCGCCGCCCTCTCGTCATTTCCTGTTTCGTTCCAAGTAGTCCCCAGCGGCACAAATAGCATCTGAGCTTTGAAAATTGACTCTGGAAGCTGGAGGTAGGTTGTGCTGCGTGAAGTTCAATCGATTGCCCTCATGGCGTTTCTTGGATTAGCGGCTGCGGCTCTCGCCGATCAGATTACGTTGAAGAACGGCGACCACCTGAGCGGTACGATCGTGAAGTCCGACGGCAAGACACTGGTGTTGCACACCGAGTATGCCGGCGACGTGACTGTGGAGTTCACGGCGATCACTCAGATCACCACCGAGAAGCAATTGCACGTCACTACAGCGGACAAGAAGACCGTTGTCGGCCCGGTAACCACGAGCGATGGGAAAATCGAAGTTGCCACCAAGTCTGGCGGCACGGTGGAAGTTCCTCCGGGAGATGTTGTGCTGATCCGCGGTGATGCGGAGCAGGCGGCCTACGATAAGTCGCTGCATCCCGGGTTGCTGCATGGTTGGAATGGCGGGGCGGACGTAGGATTTTCGCTGGCCCGCGGCAATAGCCAGACGAGCAATCTGGCATTGGCGATCAACGCCGTGCATCCGACGCTGGATGACAAGATCACGATCTATACGACTTCGATTGAGACCAACAATCAGTTGGCGACTCCCAGCACGGTGGCCAATCTGGTGACGGCTGGAATTCGGTACGACCGGAACGTCGGGCCGCGAACCTTCGCCTTTGTGGGCGCCGACTTCATGAGCAACGCGCTGCAGGATCTTGATCTGCGCGGTGTATATGGTGGCGGACTGGGCTTACATGCAATCAAATCGGACCACACGGTGCTGGATTTTCTGGCCGGACTCAACTACACCCATGAAACGTATTCGAATGGAACTGTGGTCACGCCGGTTACGGTTCCTCCAACTTACGTCTCTTACGGCGTGACCCAGCGATTCGCCGCGCTCACCCTGGGCGAGGAGTTGATGCACAAGGCGGGGAAGAGCACCGTGATCACGGAGAAGCTCTATTTCTACCCAGACCTTTCGAGCGGATATAGTGGGCAGTATCGCGGAGAGTTCGACTTTGGCACGGTCACGAAAATCAGCAAATGGCTGGGCTGGCAGAACCAGTTCAACGACATCTATGTCTCCAACCCGCCCACGGGCACGAAGGATAATGATGTGATATTCACCACTGGGCTGAACTTTTCGTTTACCCACTGAGGGTTGCGGTCTGGGCGCTGCCCGGTCGGTA
>PKVZ01000047.1:0-14861 GCA_003131635.1 Acidobacteriaceae bacterium | reverse complement strand
TGATCGGTGATTGGGGCTGTGGATCGCAAGGTTAGATGTCACAGTCGAGTCGGGGAACGGCGGGACCACTTGCGCCGCAAAGAATCCAGGAAGCTCGGCCATCCGAGCTGGAACTCGTGCTCTCTCAGAAGTTCGATAGCACTCCGTTGGCAAGCCGACAGCGCTTGGCCAAGGGGCTCCGGGGCCGTCGAACCGGAAGCGTAGATCTCAACGTACCTGTTGGCGGCGTCAGAGGCGTTGATCTCCAAGTACCTGTTAGCGGCGTCCGCGGCTTCGTCAAAGATCGACTGAAGTTTGCGCTCCAGATCGCCGCTAAAGGGCGATACAAGGCCACATAGGCGGGTTGCAGCGGACCGCTTCATCTCGCGCACTCTCCTCATTGCTTCCCTCACGCGGCTATCGTGCCCAGGTGTGCCCACCGACGTTATCAGCTCAGCGGACTGCCGCTCGGAAAATCGCTGCAACTGCTCGAAGAAGCGCAGGAGCGGAATAAGTCCTTGGTTGACGACCACCTCGTGAAAGAACTTTGCGCGATGCTCGTCCCGCTTTTGGGCAAGATTTCGTTTCAGCGAGTACAGCGCGATCACCAATGCTAGGGCCGAAACGAAGAGGGAAGGTAGCTCTGGTAAGGATCAGAGCTGGGCAGCACCGTGATCTGAGGGCGAGAGGGTACAACGATCACCCTTCCATCTGACAGAGGTCCGGAGTGGTGCGTCGTCTGCGTGGGCCGCCTTATGATGCGATGCTGCGCAGGACAGTGGAAGTCTTCGTGGCCCTTGCCACCGTCTCATGCAGGGAGTCGAGCAAAATCGTGTCCCAGGGGAACTTGTACTTGGCGAAAAAGCGATCTTCCCCGAGTTTTATTATGCTCGGTTCAAACAAACCGAGCAGGAAAGACGGGCCGATCGAGTAAGTATCGGAAGGAATCAAGACCGTCACCACTCCCTCTTCGCGGTCCAAGCTGTCAACACGGAAATGCTGGCGGGCAGCTTTGCCGCGAGGCTGTCCTGAGTACACCCTTGTGCCCGGCACTCTGACCTCGCCCAGGTCGATTCTCTTATTTATCACGTCGATAGTGCTGTTCATAGGATTCTAAACGGCTGTGGCGTACTTTTCCTTTAGGTTAAATTTCATGCTTATTAAAGTGCCCGGGAAGGGTTTAGAAAGAGTACGAACGTAACTGCCGTCTGGAGGACGCTCCAGCGAGTTCGTATTATTGAACGCAATGACTTTTCTTTCTCCGCCTTCGAACGGCTCTGCCCTCAAGCTATACTTCCCATCAAATAAGATGAGCGCATGTCCCGATATGACGCACATTTTAGGATTTTTCCCGGCAAGCTGCAAGAAGAAGTCGATTAGGCTCGTGGTTCCTGTGCCCCGCCGCTCAGGAAGGCTGCTCACGCCTTCCTGGAGTGCATACAACGTACATAGTGCTTGCTCATCATAAGGCGTTTCAAAGATTCCCTTGCCGAGATGTTTATTTGCGTAGGTCAGCATGCGTCTGAATGTCTCGGAGGAGGCCCCGCGCCTAGTAAATGAATCAAAAATCGTTGTTTCGCTGAAATTGACCAGAACGATGTGGCACGCGCCTCCCTCCTGCTCTTTTGGGCGGAGCAGGTCAAAGTGCGCTTTTGCATACCATTTGCCCCGAGCATGCTCCTCCGCATTGGTGATCGCTTCTCCGATAAGCGTGGCCAACTTATGCTCGCCCGCATGCGACAGATTAGCCCCTGAGCGCTCAAGGCACTTGCTGAAGTATTCCGTCAATCCTGTAGCCGCGCGGTCACAGTTGTGCGATTTCTCGCTGTACTTACTGAATCCAGAAAATAGATCCGATTTCCCAACTTTGGCTTCAATTTCTGGCGGAAGGACCGAATCGGGATGGTTGATCCTTTCGAGCAGACCGCTAGCCCGCAGGAGAATGTTGACACGATCATCGTCGGAAAACTTACCCGAAAGACCCAGTGCGGCCGACCTGCGCCTTTGCTCAATTATTGTATCCATCACCAACGAGGCGCAGAGATCTAGCTCCTTGCATCGGGAGTGATCGATGAAAAGTGCCCGGTTTTTTCGATTGGAAACGACAGAGTGTAAGTGGTCGATGAAGTTCATCGTCTCGTCAGGGTTTTCGATGAATGAAAAGCTTGTTGGTATATGGACAGACGCTTGTCCATGGCGAAAGCGAGCCGTTACGGAGCGCGCAGGCCACACGCCGGTTGGTCCAACCGTCTGCGAGTGATGAATCGCTCTGCCTAGTTTCTTGAGCTGCCGGACACGTAGTTCATGCCTCCGCTGGCCTTACGGTTGATTAGCTCACTTCGTGCTGACTCATCACGACGACGGCGCATACTGCCCAAGAGTCTATCGCAGGGGGCGAGTAGCATAGCCTAAACCAATCTCCGACCACCCTCCTCTGCTCACCTCTACTTGAACAACACGTCTACTACCGGGTACAGTACTGTTTCCCGTTTTCCCGGGTTCGTTAAGTTCCTCTACAAACAGGAGTCGATCGATGCGTCACGCTGTGATAGTGCTGCTTGCTGTCTGCTGCTGCGCTCCGTTTTCCACGCGTTCTTCTGCGCTTCTCTTTGCTCAAACTGCCGACGAACTGGTTGCCAAGAACATTCAGGCCAGGGGCGGGATGGAAAAGATGAAAGCCATCAAAACCATGCGCACGACCGGCAAGTTCGAAGGCGGAGACGGCTTTGTTGCGGTCGTGAGCCAGGAAAATGAACGGCCGGACCTGATCCGGGAGGCGTTTACGCTGCAGGGAATGACGGCAGTGCAGGCCTACGACGGCGCCACCGGCTGGCAAATCCAGCCTTTTGGCGGGAAGAAAGATCCGGAGTTGATGGGCGAGGACGACATGCGCGACCTGCTGCTGGATGGCGACTTCGACGGGCCGCTGGTGGATTACAAGGAAAAAGGCAGCACGGTGGANNGGCGACATCATTTATGACTACCTCGATCCCGATACCTTTATCGAGATTCGCAAGGAGATCCAGCAGTTTATCCGGGGGTCGGTGCGGGATCGCGTGGTTGGGCTGGGGTCCTATAAGCCGGTAAACGGGGTGATGTATGCCTTCTCGATGTCGCAGGGGCCGAAAAACCACCCCGATGAACAGACCGTCACGGTACAGAAGATGGAAGCGAATGTAACCATCGATCCCGCGGATTTTATGCTGCCGGCGTCACTGAAGACTGAGGAAAAGAAGTCCGGGATCGTGGGGATTCACTGATCCTTCGGGATGAAGACCACAACCAAAATCAGGAGTTGGCCTATGCGGCGCGCGGTGATGGTTCTTGTTGCAGTCTCGTGCTTGAGCGGGTTTGCGTACCCGCAGACCGCGGAAGAACTGGTCAGCAAGAACATCGAAGCTAAAGGCGGGATCGAGAAGATCAAATCGGCCAAGACCCGGCTTACGACGGGCAAAGTCAAAGGGGGCCGAGGCCGCGTCGTGGTTGTGAAACAAATGAACATGCGTCCGGATCTGGTTCGGCAAAACGTGACGATACAAGGAATGACCGCGGTGCAGGCGTATGACGGCTCCAACGGCTGGCAGACCCAGCCCTTTCGCGGACGCAAAGATCCCGAGTTGATGGGCGAGGACAATCTGCGGGACTTGTTGCTGGCCGCGGATTTTGACGGTCCTCTGGTGGACTACGCTGCGAAGGGGAACACGATCGAGTACCTGGGACACGATGCGGTGGATGGCGATGACGCCCTGCGGTTGAAGGTTACGCTGAAGAACGGTGACATCATTTATTACTATCTCGACCCCGACACCTATCTTGAAATCCGCAAAGAAATTCAGCAGTTTATCCGGGGATCGGTGCGGGAACGGGTGGTTGACCTGGGATCCTACAAGCCGGTGGATGGAGTCATGTATCCTTTCTCGATCTCGGAAGGGCCCAGAAACGATCCTGGGGCACAGGTGACCACGATCCAAAAGATCGAAGTGAACGTGGCTCTTCAAGATTCTGACTTTGCTTTGCCGGCGTCGCTGCGAACCGAGGAAAAGAAATCCGGGATGGTCGGGGTCCACTGATCTGGTTCACTGAATCGCTGGTATGAATATGAAGAAGACAACGAAAAATCATTGGCGTGGAAAAGGACTGGTAAACATGAAAGCATCCGCTCGGAAATCCTGGGGAGTGATTGTGTTGATGGCCTCGCTGTGCGCGATTTTGCCGGCTGTGGCGCAAGCGCCGTACCGCTTCGACTCGGCAACCGTATCGGGATTGCCGGCACGGAATATTGGCTCCGCCACCATGAGCGGACGCATTGCGGCGCTGGATGCGGTCGAGGAGAATGGCCGCATTACGGTATTCGTGGGTGCGGCCAGCGGCGGAGTGTGGAAATCGGTGAATGGCGGCACCACCTACAAGGCGGTCTTCGATCGCGAAGACGTTCAGTCGATCGGCGCGGTCGCCATTGATCCATCGAACTCGAAGATCGTTTGGGTGGGTACGGGCGAAGCTTGGACACGCAACAGCGTGTCGGTGGGCGATGGGGTTTATAAATCGACCGACGGTGGCGAGAACTGGACTAACGTCGGGTTGAAAGACAGTGAGCACATCGCCAAGATTCTGGTGAATCCGAGCGACAGCAATGACGTGCTGGCCTGCGCCACCGGGCATCTCTGGGATGACAACGACGAGCGCGGAGTTTACCAGACGAACGACGGAGGCAAGACCTGGAAGAAAGTTCTGGCGGGCGCGAATGGTTCCAGCGGCTGTGCCATGATCGCGCGCAGCAAGCAGGAACCAAAGACGATTTACGCGGCGATGTGGGATTTCCGGCGGCAGGGTTGGACGTTCCGCTCAGGAGGGCCGGGGAGCGGTCTGTTCAAGTCCACGGACGGCGGAGCGACGTGGAATGAAATCAGCGAAAAGAATGCCAAGGGATTGCCGCCGAAGCCCTATGGGCGCATAGCGGTGCAGGTGGCTGAGTCGAAGCCGAAGGTTGTGTATGCCAACATTGAGGCTGAAAAGGGAAGAGGGCTGTACCGCTCCGACGACGGCGGTGCGACCTGGACCAAGTTCGATGCCAGCAATTACATGGTGTGGCGTCCATTTTATTTTGGCAATTTAATCGTCGATCCCAAGGACGAAAACAAAATCTTCAAGCCAGATCTAATTTTGCTGCTGAGCAACGATGGAGGAAAAACCTTCAACGTGGTTTCTGGCAACGACCACGGCGACTTTCACGACGTGTGGATCGATCCCAAGAACACAAACATCGTGATCGCCGGTGACGATGGCGGATTGTGGCGCAGCGAGGACGGGGGCAATCGCTGGAAGCATCAGATGAACCTGCCAGTTTCGCAGTTTTATCACGTGAGCACGGACAACGCGGACCCGTACCACGTGTACGGTGGCTTGCAGGACAATAGTTCCTGGGTGGGCGATTCATCGTATCCGGGCGGCGTGACCAATTCGCGCTGGGAAAATATGTACGGCGGCGATGGCTTCTGGATGTTCGAAGATGCCTCCGATCCCGACTACCTTTACGCCGAGGCGCAAGGTGGCGAGATTGGAAGGGTGAATCGATATACGCACGAAGTTCGCGGCTTGAAGCCCTGGCCGAATTACGGCGAGGGCAAGCTGCGCTTCAACTGGAACACGCCGATCCACATGAGCCCCAATGAAAAGGGGACGATCTACATTGGGGCGCAGTTCCTGTTTCGCTCGCGAGATCACGGTCAGTCGTGGGATCGGATCTCGCCCGATCTGACGACGAACGATCCGGAGAAGCAGAAGCAGGAAGAATCCGGGGGCGTGACCGTCGACAACTCTTCGGCGGAGATGCACACGACAATTTATTCGATCTCGGAGTCGCCGAAGAATGGGCAGATCATCTGGGTGGGCACCGACGACGGCAACGTTCAGGTCACCCGCGATGGGGCAAAGACCTGGACCAACGTGGTGGGGAACGTCAGCGGGTTGGGAAAGAATTCATGGGTCTCGACCATNNGTGTACAAGACCACCGATTACGGACAAACGTGGACGGCGCTTCCGGCGCAAGATAGCGGCGTGCGCGGTTTTGCTCACGTGATCAAAGAAGATACGGTCAGCCGCAACGTGCTTTTCCTGGGCACCGAATTCGGTCTCTACATTTCGGTGGACGGCGGACAGCGCTGGGCGCAATACAAGGGAACGGACTTTCCTTCCGTGCCAGTGGACGACATTGTGGTGCAAGCGCGTGAATCCGATCTGGTGTTGGCCACCCACGGGCGCGGCATCTGGATTGTGGATGATATTTCGCCGCTGCGCGCGCTTACGCCGGAGGTGATGGCGAAAGATGCGACGCTGTTGCCCGGGCGTCCATCGATCCAGTATTTCGATGTGTTTGGAGGCTGGTCAGAAGGCGACGAAACTTTCCACGGCAGGAGCCGTCCCGGGGATGCGCAGATCACCTACTACCAGAAGGGCCGGCATATTTTCGGAGACTTGAAGATCGAAATATTCGATCAGGACGGCAAGCTGGTGGACACGGTGGCGGGCGGCAAGCACCGCGGATTAAACCGCGCCGGATGGGGAATGCGAGTGAAACCGCCGGCGGTGGCTCCGGCAGCGTCGGCGCTGTTTGAAGCGGCACAGGGGCCGCGCGTTTTGCCGGGCAAGTACACGGTGAAACTCACGAAAGGCGATCAGACTTATACCGAGCAATTGGACGTTGCCATAGATCCGCGCGCGAAGTATTCGCTCGAGGAGCGCAAGGCGGAGTTCGAGCTTTCGATGAAGATCTACAGGGAACTCGAGCACATGACGTACGGAGTGGTGGCGATCGAGGGAGTACGGGATGCAGCCAACGCACGGGCAGCCAAGCTGGCGGAGAAAGATCCGTTGCGCAAACAACTTCAGCAACTGGCCGCCGATTGCGACGCATTGCGATCGAAGATCGTGGCTACCAAAGAAGGCGGCATGATTACCGGCGAGGAGCGCATCCGCGAACATCTTGGACAACTCTACGGTTCGGTAGCGGGATACGACGGGAAGCCCACGGATTATCAAGTGGCGCGGACCGAATCGCTGGGTCATGAACTGCAGGATGTGATCGATGACTTCCAGAAACTTACGCAGAAAGATCTGCCGGGAATCAACTCTGGATTGAAGAAGAAAAAGATGGAAGCGATTAGCGTGCTGGCCGAGGCTGACTGGCAGAAGAAGAAGGAAGAGAGTTCGCTAGCCGCCGGCGCGGGCATGCGCGCGGCGGAGGGGCAGATGCGGGAGATGGATTAGGAAGCGATCAGGCGACGCTCGATCGGCACTAATCCTTTAGGTGGGGGCCGGATTGTGTGGTAGGATTTTCCTACCTGCGATGGCCACCCAGAATCCCACTCTTGAATACTTGGCGACGACCAAGATCGGCGAAAAGGGTCAGCTTACCGTTCCCAAACAGTTCCGCGAAGATCTTGGCTTGGGAAATGGCTCACCCTTTGCGGTGCTGCGTTTGGGAGATGGCCTCATCCTGGTGCCTGAGCAGCAGCGCTTTGAGCACTTGTGTCAGGAGGTCAGTGCCAGATTGACTACGGTGGACCTCAAGCCGAAAGACTTGCTGCTTTCACTGCCTGCTGCCCGCGATCGCGTTTACGTGCGTCGCTACCAAAAGAAATCTTCAGGAACCGCCCGGCGACGCCATCCTCGGGTCGGGTGACGAACCAGCGGAGAATCCGGTTGTTCCTGGACTCAAATGTCCTGACTGGGGGAATCGTGTCTCCGTGGGGAGTCGATAAGGCCACCTTGTCCCTGTGCGCAGCAAAAGTCTGCAAACTGGTATTGGCTGAAGTGGTTCGTGATGAGGTGGAAGAGAATCTGATGCTGCACGCGGAGCGATTGGCTGCGCTCAACGCCGAGCGGTTGATCGAAGACTATCGCCGCCTTATTAAGTTAACCAAACCCGAGATCGTTCCATATCCAGCCTACGATCTTGTCCGTTCCAATCGGCATTTGATCCGGCACGCCGCGGACGTTCCGGTGCTGCTTTCTGCTGTGGCGAGCAAGCCGGACTGGCTGCTGACGCACAACACCAAACATTTCACCAAAGCGGTCGCACAGAAATCATCGTTGCGTATTGCCACGCCGGTGGAATTCTTTCGAAGCCTTTCGGCTATCTTTCGCTAGGGCGCTGCCGGGCTTCGCCCGGCGGACAGCCGAGGGCGGCTGTCCCCGCAAGATCGGCGTTAATGTCCCTGCTGCTGGGCGATCAGCTGCGCCACTTTAGAGTTCGGGCCTACGTCCTCTACGCACAGAATCTGGTTGGGATTCAGATGCATATCGCCGGGTTCGTGGAGTTCTTTTCCCCGCCTGACCAGGACATTGTTAGTCTGTTTGGTCTCGGGATTGGTCTGACTAACGATGTAGTAAACCTCTTTCAGCACGGGCCGAGACGTGCCGTAACCATCGAGCTTGCCAAAATACGCAGTGCCGTTGGTCAGCAGAACTGCTTGATAGGGCGTTTTAAATGTCACGGGCGGCCGGGGCCTCAAATCTTTCAACAAAAGAAGTGCGACGACCATCACCACGATGCCGGTTAGAACCCAGACGACCTGAGCTGCGGCACTGCCTTGCTGATTCCTCATCATAGAAAAATTATCCTTCTGCGTTAGAAATTTTTCTTAGCCTGCGATGGCCAAGCTGTTTGTGTTGCTTATGCTATGCAATATTCAAACCAAGTAGATTCGCAGAAAGCATACCATTTTTCGAGCAGGCGGTCGCCAACCGGTCGGCAGGAAGCCGCGCTGCAAATGACCAAAGCGCAGGCGTACGTGCGGGTAGGGTGTCCTCATAAGTCCGTCGCGGAGGTGGCTGGAAGCTGCGCGGAGTTTCTTCTCTAAGAATGCCGGTTGGAATCACGCCAGTTCCAAAGTAATTTTCTTCGCGGCGGGATCCAGCTTTGCGATACGAAAGTTTCGGATTTGGCCGCTGCGAAGCGGTTCCGTCTTAGGGCTGTTCCCGGGTGTATTGCCCTTCCAGCGCGCTTGCAGCATGGAACCCAGCGAAGATAAATCCGGCTTTGTGGATGTGGATACGGAATGCGCTTCCTTCTCAGGCGCGGCAGTTACTGCATCGAGCCGGCAATCGGCTCGAATGCCTTCGCCTAATTCAACGCTTGCATGGCTTCCTGATATTTCCATCATGCGGCCGGTGACCACATCGCCTTCTTTGTGTTCCGCGATGTATTCATCCAAGCCGCTGGGAACCAGTTGCTTTATACCCAAGCGCAATTGCCGTTTCTCCGTATCGACGGCCAGCACCTGGGCCCTCACCAACTGCCCAACCTTCAGCACTTCCTGGGGGTGATTGATGCGCTTCTCGGCGCTCATATCGCTGATGTGGATCATGCCCTCGACGCCTTCGGAGAGCTGCACGAAGGCGCCGAACTTGGTGATGCTGACGACTGGACCTTCAATGACCGTGCCCACGGCAAACTTCTGCGCCGCATCGGCCCAGGGATCTCCGAGCGCTTGTTTCAATCCCAGCGACATTCGGCGCTCGCCGGCGTTCACGCCAAGAATTACGGCGTCCACAATTTCGCCGGGCTTTACCAGCGTGCTGGCGCTTCTTAATTTCTTTCCCCATGACATTTCTGAAACGTGAATCAGGCCTTCGATTCCCGGCTCCAGTTCGACGAACGCGCCGAACTCGGCGACGCGCGTTACCGTGCCGCGCACGCGTTCGCCCACGTTGTATTTTCCAGGCACAGCATCCCAGGGATGCGGCAGCAACTGCTTCATGCCGACAGAAATGCGGCGCTTGTCCGCGGCAGAGGAGATCTTCAGGACTTTCGCTTCGATCTGCTGGCCTACGGAAAGCACATCGGCCGCTTTGTTTACACGGCTCCAGGCAATGTCACTCACGTGCAGCAAGGCATCCACTCCGCCGAGATCGACGAAGGCACCATAATCGGTGAGGCTGCGGACTGTTCCGCTGACGGTATCGCCTTCCTTCATCTCAGCGTAGCGGCGATCCTTTGCCGAGCGTTCTTCCTCTTCGAGAACGGCNNCACGCTGAGGCCGCCTTTGATGACGCCGGTCACGGTACCAACAATCGTCGCCTTCTCGGCGAAGGCTTTCTCCAATGCGGCCCAGTCTTTGGGGCGCTCGACTTTGGCGCGGGTGAGTTCGTAATAGCCCTCGGGATTGCGGCCTTTGACCGAGACCAGCAACTTATTGCCGGGCTTCACGGGTTCGCCGGCGCTCTGGAAATCCGCGAGGGGGAGAATGCCTTCGCTTTTGAATCCGATGTCGAGGATTACGGAATCGGTGGAGATGGCGATTACCGTTCCTTCGAGTTGTTTGCCGCCGTCCTCGTTATTGCGCTTGTGGGAGTGGCTCTTTTCGTACTGCGAGAAGATCTCGCTGAACGATTCGGAGGGTTCGGTGGACGATTCAGGAATGGTTGGATTAGACATGAAAGGTAACAGCCTCGTTGGGCGTGGAAGTCAACTAAGGATAACACTCGAAGCGGCGGCTTGCGGCGTCTGGCTAGGGCCTACGGGGGCGTTTGATCTGGATTGAAAAAATCAATATCGTTCTTGTGAAATCCTTTTCTTGAATCACTTACAAGGAGTCGATCTGAGAGATTCCTTGTAAAATATTGAGGAACAAGAGCTTGCCGATAAAGTATTAGGGGTAAAGGAGTTAGGTCCGTAATGGAGGCGGGCGGTATTGTGTTGGAGTTTCATTGCGCGCGCCTGGCTTGATCTGGAGTTCATCGCTTGGGCAATGATGGGCTTATTCCCGGNNGCATTACGGTTTCCCATCCTTTCGCAGGGATTGCGAAAGGATGGGAAACCGCCAGCAATATTTGTTTAGTCCGGCTTCTTCTTTTCTTCTTCCGTCGGCTTTTTGGGCGGCGGATTTTTCGGTTTAGCCGGCGCTGGAGGCTGCGCCTGCTTCGCAGCTGGGGGCGGAGTCGACGGCTTGGCTTCAGGTTTTGGCGCTGGCTTGGTTGGCGGCGCTGCTGGTTTTGCCGGCTGCGGATGAGCGGCCGGTGGCGCGGGTTGAGCGCGCCGCTCGGGCGCGGGTGAGGGCTTTGCTGGTGCAGCAGGCTTGGGAGCGGGCGGCGTCGCTGCCGCTCCTCGGGCGGGTTCAGCAGGCTTTGCCGGTGCGGGGGCTGCCGTGCGCGCCGGTGCTGGTGCAGGACGATTTGGCGTAGCGGGCCGAGATGCCGGTGCGGGAGTTGGTTCGGCGCGATTGGGTTGCGCGTTTGGCGCCGCGGGTCGCGGGGCGGCTGCGGCGCGGGCGGGGACTACCGGAGCGATCGGTTTGCCTTCGGCGATGGGTTTCGTCGCCGCAAGAAGGGTTGGGCGTCCTTTATTGACGGAGGCGAACTGCTGGCGGTTCTGTGAGGCCTGCTGCCGCGCTTGGATCTGCGTGGTCATGGGAGGGATGCGCTGCTCGCGGGTGGCAGCGACTTCCGCGGGAAGAGGCTGGCGAGTGATGCCTCCGGGGCCGTTGTAGCTGGCGCGGCTATTCGTGACGTTGACGGTGGTGTTGTTGATGATGACCGTGTTAGTTACGGTGCGGTTATAGACCTGAACATTGGTGATGGTTATATTGTTGACGGAACGGTTGTAGTTGAAACGATCTCCGTTCCAGTAGCCGCCCTGATAGCCGGCGCCCACGTAGCCGAATCCATAGTTAATGCCGCCGTAGTAGCCAACGTGCCGTCCCCAATAACCGTAGTGGTAACGGTAGCGGCCGCCAGTAGATCCCCAATAGCCCGGAGTCCACAAATAACCCACCTGGGGTGGACGCGCCCACGCGCCGGGGACCCAGTAATAGCCTTGTGAAGCATAGCTCCAATAGCCGGGCGTCCAGAGATAGCCATCGCCAGGGCAATCGGGCTGCGAATATTCCGGGAGTGGGGGCGGGGGATCTTGCGCTTGCAAATCCTCTTGTCCGTAGCTGGCATCCTGCTCGTCGGCGTCGTAGTCGTCGTTGGTATAGTTCTGGCCGGTGGTGCCGGTGGCTTGCGTGTCGCTGGCGGGGGCCAGGTTGGAGGCGGCGGCCGGATCCTGCGGCTGCGGCTGCGACTGATCGGGCTGCGCCGGTTGTGTTTGAGCGCTGTTGTCCGGGGTCGGGTTGTTGTTGCAGGAGGCGAGTCCGAAGGTTAGCGCGAGGGATGCGGCCAGAAGAATGAGCGAAGGGGTTTTGCCGGTGTTTTTCATGCTGATCTTGTCCCTAGTGATCTTATCCATATAGGTTTTGTCCATAAACGTTTTTCCCGAGGAGGTTGGATGCAGGATTTCGCAACGTGGTAGGGAACAAAAATGCATGCCATTCGGCCGGGATGGCACTGAGAGATCCAGGTGGGATGTGGTAAACAGCTTGGAAAAGACGTTTTTTCCGCTTGTGTTGGAACCCTGCAAGGTATAGAAAGAACCGGACATCCTTTCTCCCCCGAAGGACAAGCATCGGCGTCTCGGGCCCTATTAAACAACTTCCGTTTTGAATTGCAGGGGATGGTTCCCGACTATGCGAGGCTGCGAATTTTTGTCCCTCTCCCCCTTAGCGGCGATTTCTTCCGCCGGCAGGATCTCTTCTTCCCCGCAGGTTGGGTTTCGGCAAATTGCAACCCTCACAACTGGTAACTCGCAGCAGTTACTCCCCCGCGATGGTCCCATTGCTAAATCTCAGGTCCCGGCGCGTAACTGCAGATTGCCGGGTGCCACAACTCTACGAATCAGACCGAAAGCCGCAACGCGGCGAGGAGATCACATGACCAGATCAAGTAAGTGGACAAGCATTCTGTTTGTACTGTGGATGAGTCTGTTGACGGCAGGTGCAGCAATCCCCCTGGCTGCCCAATCAATCACTACCCTGCACAGCTTTGACGGTTCCGACGGCGGCGGACCTCAGGGAGCGCTAGTCCAAACGACTGCTGGCGAACTCTACGGGACAACGCCGAATGACGGCGCCAACGGAGACGGCACGGTTTACAAAATCACGCCCAGCGGCACGTTTACGACGGTGCATAGCTTCAACGGAGCGGACGGCAGTGGGCCGCTCGACGCGCTGATCCAGGCCACCGGCGGCAACTTCTACGGAACCACATTCTTCGGTGGCGCAAATGGAGACGGCACCGTCTTCAAAATGACACCCAGCGGCACGGTGACCACGCTGCACAGTTTCGATGGCAGTGACGGCGCCAATCCTTACGGCGGCTTGGTGCAGGGTACTGATGGACGGTTCTACGGAACGGCGCTGTTTGGAGGATCCAACAGCGGTGGCACGGTGTACAAAATCACGCCGAGCGGCGCATTTACGGTGCTACATGACTTCACCGGAGGGGCCGATGACAGCGCTTATCCCTATCCAACGCTGATCCAGGCCAGCGATGGAAACTTCTACGGAACAACGTTCAGTGGAGGAGGCGCGTTCGAGGGCACGGTTTTCCGAATGACTCCCAGCGGCACCGTGACTGTGATCCACGCCTTTTGCCTGGCGGGCATCCCGTGCCCCGATGGGGGAAACGTGCAAGCTGGCCTTGTCCAAGCCACCAACGGGAACTTGTACGGGATGGTTGCGAGAGGGGGCAGCACGACGTGCACGTTGAACGGGTACGATGGATGCGGGACGATATTTGAAATTAGCCTAAGCGGCACATTCGCAACCTTGCATCGTTTTGACGTAACCGACGGTGGCGGCCCGGTTGCGAGCCTGATCCAAGCCAAGAATGGAAATTTGTATGGAGTGACGCCGTACGGCGGAGCCAACGACGCATGCTCGGGCGGCTGCGGAACCATATTCGCAATCACGCCAGCCGGCATGTTTATGTCGCTCTACAGCTTTTGCTCCGAGAGCGGATGCGCGGACGGTTCTCTCCCGGTGGGAAACCTGATCCAGGGGACCAATGGATTGATATACGGGACCACAGGACTTGGCGGCGCAGATGGCGATGGCACGATTTACGATTTTCCGTAGCCTGGGGCCCCGTTGATCGAAAACGATCCTCCGTCCGGAGCAGAAAACCGTCGGTATCGCGTCTGGCGGGCAAGCCCACAACCGGGATACTCGTTCGAGAAACCGGAACCGTCGTATACTGAGGCTCCTTCCCCGAGAACGCTCTAACGATAGGCTGTCGGATTCCCGTCGACGCTTCAAAAATCTATTCCAAAGGTGGCTTTTAATGACGCTCCCAAGATTTGCATTCAGCAACCTGATTGCAGCGGCATTTACACTGCTGGTTTTGTTCACCGGCGGAACGCCGGCCCCAGCGCAAACCTTCACCACGTTGAGCAGCTTTGACGGGTATGACGGCTACTCATCCGCAGGTGCGCTGATCCAGGCCACCGACGGAAACTTCTATGGGATGACCTTCTATGGTTCGCACGACGGTATGGGAAACATCTACAAAACTACCCCGGAAGGAGTGGTGACCAACTTGTACGACTTGGACGTCTATATCGGCATGAACCCTGTCGGAGCGCTCGTGCAAGCCACCAATGGGAAGTTTTACGGAACTACGTCGTTGGATGGAGGCGGCTATGGCACGGTTTTCAGTTTCACCCTGGGACGTACGTTCACCACGCTGCACGTCTTCGAGGAGTCGGACGGCGACGAACCTGTGGGGCCAATGGTGCAGGCCAGCAATGGGAACCTCTACGGGATCACCGTGCTTAACGGGCCGAACGGCGACGGCACGGTTTTCGAAATGACCCCGAGCGGAACGCTGACCACGCTCTACGCTTTCAACAACAGTGGCCTCTCAATACCCGTCGAAGGATTGATGCAGGGAACCGATGGGAACTTTTACGGAATAGTGCAATTTGGGTTATTGTTCTATGGCGGTATCTATAGAGTCAGCCAAAGCGGCACAGCAACGCTGCTGTACAGCTTTACCAATGGCA
>PKVZ01000126.1:9377-18266 GCA_003131635.1 Acidobacteriaceae bacterium | reverse complement strand
GCCGCCGCGGTGCTGGCCGAGATCGCACGCCTGGAAAAGAACTCCGCACCGGCAGTTCAGAGAACGAGACTGTGAAAGGAAAATCGCTGTGAAGACTCTACCGAATGCGATCTCTCAAGAGCGCGTTGACTGCGCGAAAGTCGAACTCATGCTAGCCACCGAGCCGCTTGCCGAGCGAAGTCCGGCGGGGAAGGAGTGCGACGTGAGCCTGCGTGTTGCACTCGTCGTCGTTATATTGTCTTCTTTCGCCGCCGCGCAAACTCTCACCGGAACGGTGAAAAATTCCACTATCGGTAAGCCATCCTCTGGAGACGCGGTCGTTTTGTTCAAGCTGGGCCGGGGCATGGAAGAATTGGGCCGCACCTTAACGGATACCGGCGGCCAATTCAGTCTCAAACTGGACGACCCGCAAGCGCCGCACCTGGTTTTCGCTGTCCATCAGGGCGTCATCTATCACCGCATGACGCCTCCGGGAACGACGTCGGTAGCCATCGAAACTTACGACGTTGCGAAAAAAGTAGACGGCATAAAAGTGGTTGCCGACGTCATGCGTATCCGGGCATCTCACGGCCAAATCGTGGTGACTCGGGATTTCGGAGTGCGGAACAACTCCAATCCGCCGCGCAGCCAGATGAATGATCACAATCTTGAGTTCTACGTGCCCGAGAATGCGCGCGTCCTCCAAAATTCTGCTACGGCTGCCAGCGAAAATGACACTCCTCTGCGATTCGCTCCCGTCGCCGATGGGGAGAAGAATCGCTACTCATTCGTCTTTCCGCTGCGGCCGGGCTTGACCCGTTTCGAAGTGGCCTACCAGTTCCCCTACAACGGCATCGCGAACCTTGATCCCAAGTCGATCTATACCTTGGAGCACTTCGTGGTCATGGTGCCGAAGGGGATGCAGTTCCACGCTATAGATGGTTCGGCCGGCTTCAAATTGATGAGCTATCCGAACGATCCCGACGCAACTGTGCGAGTGGCCTCAAACACCACTGGCGGACAAAACCTTGCTTTTAAGATTTCAGGCGAAGGCCCTCTCGATACCGGCCTGCAGAGTGGCACTCAAAGTTCGGTGGGGCGCGCGCAAAGCTCTGCCATAGGCGCGCCCCGCACCCAGTCCAATAACCGTTCCGTGGGAGGGTTAGGGCCGCCGGCCGAGGCTCCCGAACCGCTGCAGAAATATCGCTGGTGGATTCTGGGTGCATGCGCCGCGGTACTCCTCATCGGCGGCGTCTCCATAGCATCGCGGCAAGAGTACAAGGCACGTATTTCTCGTGGCCAGACAGATAGCTCTTCCTTGGGAATTCCCATTCAAGAAGAAACTAACCACGAGGCTGCCGCAGGGGCTGTTTTGGAAGGTAAGCGCACACAATCGACCGCCAAGCAGATGAAAGGAATTAAGGAGGCACTTTTCCAGATTGAAGTGGGCCGCAAGCAGGGCCAAATCTCCCAAGCCGAATACGAGAAGGCCAAGGCTGCTCTCGGGCAAACGCTGCACCGTGCCTTACAGCGCGAAGCGCAAAAAGTTTGAGGCCGCTGATTTTTGCCCGGTGCAATCTCAGCCGCAGTCTGACGCTCGCCTACGCAACATAATGCGTTGGAACTTCGGGGGGCAAGGTGAATTTAAAATCGTACCCCGTCCGCCGTTGGGTCTGGGCCACAATCGCCCGCCATGTGATTCGATGACGGAGCGGCTGATAGGCAATCCCATGCCGGTACCCTGAGCCTTGGTGGTAATGGTTAGTTGGCTGGTCCGCTCTACGATACGTTGTTCGAGTCCGTCAACACCGAACTAACAAAGGAAATAGTCCAACGTCAACGCGCCGAGAAGGCACTTGATCGAGTGTTGCCCTGACGAAGGCTCTGTCCTCTGGATGGGTTCGCTGCAATATGACTGCCACCGTAGGTTCGCTGCCTGGATCGCATTCAAAAATTCGAAATGGCTTGGAAGTAGGAGGTCGCTATTTCAAGGAGATCCGCTTTCGTTTCGTAGAAGAGACAAAAGTGCGTACCCCAGGGTACGTGGCCCACGACGTCGACCACGGTCTTCCGCATCTCAACGGCCATGGGTCGGTTACTCCTCACTTAGCGCTTGGGGCAGCCTGCCTAAGCGCCTACCACGGCGTTAGACAGAGGATCGCTGCTACTGCAACTGCGATAGCGCGTCCTGCTTTTGCCGGCCCTTGCAGAATATTTGGAGAGCCTGGGCCGCCGGATCGGGAAATGCCCAACTTCTGCATTTTATGAATAAGGGTGGTACGCTTCAATCCAAGCTTCTCAGCTGCTCCTTTCGGGCCGCCGATCACCCAACCGACCGATTCCAGCGTGTGCAGAATCAGATTACGTTCGGAGTCCTTTAGTGTAGTTGCGGACGGAGACGTAGGGAGCACTAAAGGTCCTACCGCCGGCAAAGGATTAGGAAGCACGCCATCATCGGAAAGGATCACGGCACGCTCGATCAGGTTCTGCAGCTCGCGGATGTTGCCTGGCCAATCGTACGAGGTGAGCGCAGACATCGTTGTCGGAGGAATGTGCTCGATCTGTCGACTCATCCGGTGGCCATAGATCTCCACAAAATGCGCCACGAGCGTCGGAATGTCTCCGCGACGATCGCGCAAAGGCGGCAACAGGACCGGAAATACGTTCAGGCGGTAGTAGAGATCGCTGCGAAACTCACCCCGATTCGCCATCTCCAGCAGATTCCGATTTGTCGCCGCCACCAGCCGAACGTTCACCTGATGAGTGCGGGTGCTGCCCAGGCGCTCGAACTCCTGTTCCTGCAAAACGCGCAGCAACTTCGGCTGCAACGCCGGCGGAATGTCGCCCACTTCATCCAGAAAAAGCGTGCCCTTATCCGCCAGTTCGAAGCGGCCTATTTTTTGCGCGATGGCTCCAGTGAAGGCGCCCTTCTCGTGGCCGAAGAGTTCACTCTCCAGCAGATCCAACGGAATGGCAGCGCAATTCAGCCTGACGAAGGGTCGTCCGCACCGCGAGCTGAGGTTGTGAATCGCGTGCGCAATCAGCTCCTTGCCGGTCCCCGTCTCTCCCTGGATAAGAACGGTGGAATCGGTAGGCGCAACTCGTTCCACTTGTTCGAGCACCGATTCCAGAGCAGGACTATTGCCGATGACCTGCTCGAACCTGCGCTCGTAAGACACTTGATCCCCAGTCCCGAATTTTTGGAAAGCCCCCACAGAGAACCTCCTGGAACGCACGCGCGTCCTTTGCCGGGCTCAAATCTCCAGAGCCGCTCGAACGCTCTCTAGCAGGACCTCATCGTCAAACGGCTTGGCCAGGAACTCCACCGCGCCTGCTCTTAATGCCTGCATACGCATTTTTGTGTCGCCGTGTGCCGTGATGAAGATGGTTGGAATTCTGCGGTGCTCAGCATTCAGCTTGGCTTGCAGTTCCAGACCCGACATTCCCGGCATCCGAATATCCGCGATCAGGCATGCAATCTGGTCATGTTGACCAGACTTCAAAAATTCTTCCGCTGACGCAAACGCCTGTGACGGCAATCCAACGGATTTCAGCATGCCCTGTAATGCACTGCGCATCAATTCATCGTCGTCGACAATCGCGACCATTTTTACCTTCGCTTCCCGCACGGACATGGTTGCAAGATATCGCTCGGACGACCACGGGGCAATCATACTTTAGAAGGGCGTTATCATACTTTGGTATGAGGCCTATAAACTTCTGCGGCTCAGTTCGCACCCCAGGCTGAACTGTGGCGCGTCAACCAACGTTGGCGGTTCCGACCGGCCCGGTTTCACCTTGGACACGAGGACGGGCTATTGGGCTCGACGCCCGGACGATGATGACCAGGAGTCGGGTCGTTATTCGGAACATTCGGCGGCAGCTTCGATCTCGGCCAGTTCGTCTGGAGTCAGCCGCGTGGCGCGGTCTTGGTACGGAAGCCGGGCTTCGCTTCTTCTCCGAATGGCAAACTGGACTGGGGATTAGCTTGAACGCGCGGACTATTCATTGGACGAACCGCCTTGTTGCACTACTGCGATTGATTCCGCTGCGACTAAACTGCGTAATTGTTAGTTCACAGCAAGGTCTTGTGATCGAGATTCCATCTGGTCACCGGTTCGGCTTCCACAACCTTCGGCATGCGTTAACCTCGTTCCTGGTGGAGATCGGGAACCGACTCCAAGACGATCCAAGACATGCTGCGTTGGGCAGACCCTTCAATCCTGCTCAAGGTCTACGCGCACTCGCGCATGGAGGCTCAGGCAAAGATGATCGACGCCATGGGTCTGAACCAGGAAACTGCTCAACGGTTCATCCAGTAGACGTGGGTGATCGACCGTGGGCGATTTTGCCGGTCTTTTGTCGCCAGATTTCCACTAAGTTCTTAAGAATGATGGTGGCCAGGGACGGAGTTGAACCGCCGACGCCAGCCTTTTCAGGGCTGGACACGGCCGTCGCGATCTTGTTGAATCTCCTAACCCTTGCCCCCAGTTTCTCACTTTTCTCCGTCTATTTATTGGAACAGTAATGGAACAGGACTCGGAACGCTAGTTCACGAATCCCGTTGCCGTGAGTTCGGTCAGCTTATTTACGACCCGTCGCTGTGATTCCGGCACAAATTGCTGATAGATCTCTAGCGTCGTGGCCGCCCTTGAGTGCCTCATCTGTGCTTGGGCATCTTTCACGTCAGCCCCGACCATCTTCAGCCAAGTAGCGTGAGAGCGACGTAGCACTTGCCAATTTACCCAACCCATTCCGAGCTTCCGTGCTGCGGGTTTGATAAACCGGATGAGGATGTTGTTGTCCCGCATCGGAACGCCCTTGGCAACTGAAGCGAACACAATGTCGTCGGGTCCCGTCGCCTTCACGGCCGAATACCGCCTCACGGCAGTACCCGCCTTGACCTCAACGGTGACTGTTTTAATCCAATGGATGCGTTCGATCACACCACGATTGACAGGAATGGTCGCATTACTGGCTTGGCTTTTGGGAATGCCCCATTCACCGCGGCAATAGCGTTCTTCGATAGTGATGGCATCCTCGTGTACGCACCTCCACTTCAATCCGATTACCTCGCTTGCTCGAAGACCGGTGTATACCGCCACGAAGACCATCGTGGCATAGGGTTCCGGTATCAACGCTAGCAGGCGGCGAACTTGGATGGATCAATGAACAATTTGACTCGTTTGCCCCTCTTTCCTGGCGAGAGTCTCACGCGTTCCATCGGGTTCTTGACTAGAAGGCCGTAAGTTACGCTTGAAGTGAGAATGCTCGACATGACATCGCGGATTTTGTCTCGGGATTCGTATGACAGTTTTGATCCTGTCATGCTTGAGAAATACTGTTGCAGCGTGAGTGGCGTCAGATCACGCAAACACTTCGATCCGAATGCCGGATTGAGGTAGTTCTTGATCACTCCCTGATAACGCTCGCGCGTGCTCCTGGCCATCAGCGGCAACAAGGTTGAGTTGTATACGGTTTCCACGTAATCATCGAACCTCGTTGCCGATCCGATCGGCGCAAGACCCTGATTTGTTCGTCGCAGAAATTCCACGGCCATTTTTCTAGCTTCGCGCTCCGGAGTGTCCGCCGGAGCTAATTTATGACGCTTACGTTTCCTCGTGGCCTTCCCATCTGAAAACGTATCCTGCCAGTACAGCAAATACCACCAATTCCCTTCCCTTCTGGGTATGGGATCCTGAAATCTCCGACGTGCCATCGATTCGATGTCTCCTCTCGATGGCTTGCCGGTGTTTGCCTCGCCCGAAACGATACCACGACCTTCAACATCGGTCATCTCGATTTTTGGACCGTATTCCATGAGGCATGGAGCAGCTTTTGGTCGTTGCGTCGGAACAGCCTTTTGTCTGAAAGTGCATCCGTCGCAGACACTGCCTGATTCCGTTTTCGCAACTACCATGACCGAATGCAAGCTTCTGATTTGTCCGGTTCGCTACTCGGACAAAAGTAGTGTTTGCAAGTGATAGAAAACAGTGGAAGATCCCGCCCTCCCTTGCGCGACTCACGTAGGTAACGGCCGGACAAAGTGATTGGTGGCTTTTCATTCGCGTCCGGAGCATATTGAGGTGAAATGGCCAGATCTAAAGTGAGGCGAAAGTCAGCAGTGCGCTGGAGCGATTTGCCCCACCATCGTCTATCGTCCGAGATAGCACAGACCGTTGCGTATCGGTTTCCGCAAGAGGCTCACTGCGAGTTCCAGTTGCGGGAACTGACAGCGAGGCTTCCGGAACTGCGCGAAGAAGATCATTCTGAATACGTGAGACTTGTATCTGCTGAAATCAATCGGGAGCTTCGGATTTGTCGTGACACGTATCGGAGATTTCTAGCAACGCTAAATAGCAAATCGCGAACCGCGAAGTGGGAAGTTGCTTTAAATTTTGCTGTAGCTCCGAGAGCAAGTGAAAGACTTCAACAAGAAATTGCGCCTACTTGCGCGACACGAAGGTCAAGCCAACAATTGTTGAGTTTTTCCTTGCAGACAACGCTGGAGTCCTTGTCCCGTTTGGAGAGCCGGGAGTTAAAACTCCTAAGGAACCTTCCATCGAAGATGGTTATCTGTTCCTGCGTGCCCAGCTGGGCATTCCAGAATCTAAAAAAGCGGTTCAAGAGAGAATCATTCATCGTAGGGGGACGATTCGCTAAGCAATACGTTCTTCTCTCTGCGATGTCCTACAGAGTTAAGTGCAACGATATTTCTATGCTCTATGACGCCAACAAGATTTGGATTTCGCAGGCTGGGCGCATGTGGGACAACGTTCTTTACGAAATCCTCGCTCAACAAGTACAAATCGACTTGGAGGAACGGTCTGATGCCATAGCAGCGGTCGAGGTTCTGTCTCGATTCGATAGCACCGCAGGCCCCCTCTATGCGGAGGTGAGTGAACGCTTCACCACCATTCCAGACGGAGTCTGGGCGGACATAGGAGCGAAGATCGATCGCGCGGGGATATCGTTGGCGGAGACCTTAGAGCCCGAAGGGAAGAAGATCCTGAGGGACTTGGCAAAACAGAAAATGTTTATCAGTACCTGGGAGGAGGCTCTTGCCTGCGACTCCGATTTTGACGTTCTAGAGTCGAAAATAGTCGTTCGCGGCCACGTAAAATACCGGGGTATGCTGGCTCACCATACAAAAAGGGCTTTCTACAGGGCAAGAGACAAATATCGAAATGTGCTCGAACACGTATACGAGAAGCGCGCTCTTGTTTAGCGCCACGACGTGAGGTGGGCATCGTCGGAGTTTGTTTTCACCTGCCAAAGGGCCGAGCCGGGCGAACTTGCCGAGATCCGCCTATCGCGCCGTTCGCTTGGTTCTTATCCACCCTGACCATCAAGAGATAATCTAACCACGCGCTCTGACCGTTTCTCTTCCTTCGCCGAGCATCGTTTCGACATCGTTCAACCCCTCGCCATTTATCGTTTATCACCGTTCAACGCCTGGCCAGGGTAGCTGCGTAACGAACGGGTGAATCGTAGCCGGAGAGCCAAATACGCTTGTCGTCATCCAATCAGCAATGCACTCCACATCTTTCATCACCGGCTCGCTTCGAGCGCATGGAGGGGCGCCCAATTGCGTGCGGCTGGATAGGGCGCGTCGCCCTTCAACATCAGCCAAAGGATGCGGTTGTACACCCAGTCGTCCACGCGATCAGGAGCGCTCAGGTCCAACCCTTCTGACAGGCGTGCAGCCGCGGTGTTCTGCGGATTCTTCTCGTTCAGATCCTGCTTGGGGGTAATCGCATCGAAGGGCGTTAGATCGGGTGTCGAGGAAAAGACGTCGGCCAGCGAGCGGCTGAAGTAATCGAACTTCGAGAGCCGGCCCATTCCGAGGATATCTTCGATCGCGGCGATAACATCCGTCGTGTTAACGAAGCGGTGCACCGTACCCGGCCGACTATTGGCCGAGATCGCATAAAACGGTGCACGGTGAGAATCGACGTGATCGGGTCCAGCCTGCGCGTCATCTTCAACCACGAAGATCACCGTATCCTTCCAGTACGGGCTGCGCGAGAGCGCCTGCACAATGCGTCCGAGCGCAAGATCGTTGTCGGCCATGCACGCATAGGGCGTGCATTTACCCGGACGCGCCGCAGTCAGGTGGTCCATCGGCAACCACATGAGCTCGAGCTGCGGCATGTTTCCGTCGCGCACAAAGCGCTGGAGCTCAGCGATCCATACGTCGGCGCGCTTTTGATCTTGGGTAATCAGGTCGAAGGGAACGTAATCGGGACTTATATCGGCGCCGAGGCCGGGTTGTGTAACCGGCCAGCCGGGGTTCCCTTTAACCATTTCTCCGTAGTCGCGGAAGGTGATCCCAGATCGCTTCGCGAGCGTCCACAGGAAGCCACGCTCCGGCTCGTCGCTGTCTTCACCGTCGATGTCGCCGCGTTTGCCTGCATACGCGGAAGGCACGGTCTTCTCGCCATAGTCGGTCACGTATGCGGCAGTGGACCAGATGTGGCCTTGCGAGCTGACCTCGGCATTTACAAAGAAGCGGTCGAACAGTCCGAAGCGTCGTGCCAGCGCGTGATGGTTCGGAGTGGTGAGGATGTCGGGGAAGTAGACGAGGCTGGCGTCTCCGTCGCCATCCTTCAAGTCACCGAGCACCTGATCGTAGGTGCGATTCTCNNTTGATGATGTAGATGACATGCTTGAACGGAGGATAGCGTCGCCTCGCGCGGGTCTGCTGCCAGTTGTTTGCGGCGGTGACGCGCTGGGTGAAGGCGAACAATTGGGCCGGTGTCATCTTTGACGGCAGCAGTCGAAGGCTGCCATTCAACTGTCCAAGCGCGTAAGCCAGTGGTTTCCCCTCTGGCCAGTTCGTGAGCGGCACCGGTCCGTCGGGGTTGGCATGCGTGCCATGGCCCTTGCCCGACAGGATCAGAATTTGTG